>NZ_JADNDC010000014.1:0-99093 GCF_015551645.1 Ruminococcus sp. D54t1_190329_F1 | reverse complement strand
AAAGAGAAATGGTGTGCATAAAAATACCTACACTCCAAAATGAAATGTAGGTATTTTTGTCGCTTACCTTTAGATATCTCACCTGTCTACTTGACAAGGGGCATATCACCAGAGAGCAGGGCGGCTATTTCTTTGTTCTTATTTTTTTTCTTTCAGGTTCTTGCCTTAAAAATCCATTTTACTGAAATCAATATACAGATCTTCATAAATGCCTGCTTTGATCGTATCAGCAAAGGTGTATTGTTCGGAATCGCTGGTGTCAAAGTTGTAGACAATGACAAAGTTCTTGAGTGGATCCACAATCCAATATTCACGAACACCTGCAGTCCGGTATTTGAATAGCTTGGTGAAGTAATCCATTCGCCTGCTGCCTGGTGAAACAATTTCAATGATCCAGTCCGGGGCACCAGTACAACCCTTATCGTTGAGCTTGCTTGAATCGCAGATCACGGAGATATCCGGCTCTACATAGTTTTTATCATTCTCGTTTAGGAATACGGCAAATGGAGAGACATAGGTTTTGCAGGAACCACCTTTACTGTCAATGTAGTCTGCAATCTTCCGGTACAATGCGCCAACGATATCCTGGTGTTTTCTGGTAGGTGGAGCCATGTAATAGATCTGGCCGTCAATCAGCTCTGCCCGGGTTCCTTCTGGTAAAGCATAGATATCTTCTATTGTATAATCTTCACGCTGTGGTAATGGCATAGTAACACATCCTTTCTTGATAGAATAATAAAATAGCTTTGTTATACAAAGAATTCCCATTTCCTTGTTATGAAATGCCATATAAGCAGCCATAGCCAGATATATGCGCCAGGGTAAGCACAGAGCAATAATACAGCTGCTATATTGCATTTTGTAACACAAAATACTATGAAGAGCAATCCAAGCCATAGATACAAAGGGATTTTGAAGAATATGAGCCGGAATGTGCCACAAATTTTCTGGGCTTTGATTTTCTCTTGTGGGTGGTATTTTCTGGAAAGTTTACTCATTAGATTCTCGTTCCATTCGTTGATCTACTGCTTTCTTGATGTAGCCGTTTACGGATTCACCGGCAGCAGTGGCAGCGGCTTTTATCTCTTCGTATTTTTCTTTCTGGACATCCAGAGGAACACGTTTCAATTTTGTTTTGGCATATTCAATATCATATTTAGCTTTAGCAGATGATTCTGGCATGTGGTTTGCTCCTTTCTGAATATGGCGTGTAAACGAACACTTACACTTTTCCTATTATGTACATAGTATAACATGAAAAGTCAACTATGTACACAGTGAAAAACATAGAAAAACTACGTACATATTTGTGTGAAATGTCAATAGATAAGAAACTACGTACGCAGTATACTATAATCAGTTCAAGAGAACAGAACAACAGCGAAGGGTGAAAACGAAGTAGCGAAAGCACACCGGAGCCACCAATATAATACCGGGCAAGGGTAAGCAAAGGAACAAAAGTTGCCAAGATTGGTTTAAGACCTGCCGGAGCTGATCGGGATTCCCAGAAGAGAAAGGAGCTGAAAGAAATAGCGAAATTAACACCAATAAAAGCAATTCGGCAGAAATGCCTTGATTGTTGCTGCGGACAGTTGGCAGAAGTAAGAATGTGTACTTGCACAACATGCGCGTTATATGGCTACAGAATGGGGCATAGACCTAAAGACGAACAATTTACCATTGAAACAGATACAGGGGAAAAATCATCACGTAGCCTATAGTTTTTCATAACAGAAAGGGGATTATGATATGAAGTACAACCTTAGCAAGATCATGCTGAAAGCATGGAAAGTTTATCGCAGTGGTAAGCAGATCAGTTTTGGTGAAGCTCTTCATAGAGCATGCTAAAAGAAAGGAGCTTGAGAGATGTTCACAGCAACAGAAGCAGTATTAATTTTCTTTTCTGGTGTGATGTGTACCATTTTATTTCAGATTACACATGATGGAAAAGAAATTTAATAAAAAAGCCCTTACCAGAGCGGCAACTCTGATAAAGGCAAAGTAACCCGACATTCAGCAAAATTAAGGGGCTGTGCGTATTATAACATACTCATTCCCCTCAGCGCAACGGATAAAGGAGAAGTAAATGCTAAACAGTGCCTTGTGAAACCCAGTAAAACAGGCACTTTTCATAATTTTGTAAAAAATCCTATACTTTTCAACACTTTTCGATTATAATAGGAGTGCTTACATAAATTATGATACGAAAAGATAGTAAACAGACTGGTTTTTCCGGACACATTGTGAGAATATTAGATTTACAGATAATATTCCACGAAAAGGTTACCGGCTATAGAATGAAAGCGACGGATTATTTTCGTGTAACAGTGTAAGGAGAATCTGGTAGTATAAAGATACAGGAGGCTTGAACGAATGGCGGTCAAGAATACAGCACAGGTGATCATCGGGGGTAAGATCATTACCCTGGGAGGATATGAATCAGAGGAATATTTCCAGCAGGTTGCATCATATATGAATAAGAAGATAGGAGAGCTGGAGACTGTGCCAGGATACGGCAGACAGCCTATGGAGACCAAGCATATGCTTCTCAGCCTGAATATTACAGACGATTACTTCAAGGCGAAGAAGCAGGTGGAGACTTACGAACTTGACCTGCAGCAGAAGGATCAGGAGATGTATGACCTGAAGCACGAGCTTATTTCCCTTCGCATGCAGATTGAAGAAGCACAGAAGAATGAGCAGGAAGCTCTTGACGGGAAGAATCTTCTGGAAGGTAAAGTAAAAGAACTGGAAAAAGAACTGGATGAAATGCTGAAATAATAGCAGGAGGGATTGCTTAGGTGATTCCTCTTTTCCTTTATCAGCAAATCGTCTGTCTGGCAGATAAGAGAAAAATGCCGTGGACTGAGGCGGTATTTTTTCTGCTGAGATCTGAGACTTTCACATAAAATGGAGGACAAACTTTGAACCAGAACAATATAGAATTGCTGGCTCCTGCCGGCTCCTACGAAGGCTTTGAGGCAGCGCTTGGAGCAGGCGCAGATGCCGTATATGTAGGTGGTACGATGTTCGGAGCCAGGGCATATGCCCAGAATTTTAATGAAGAGGAGCTTCTTCGGGCTATTGATGTGGCACATATTCATGGCAGGAAGCTATACCTCACTGTCAACACCCTGTTGAAAAACAAAGAACTAAATGAACACCTGGTTTCCTATCTGGAACCTTACTATAACGCTGGTCTTGATGCAGTGATCGTTCAGGATATGGGAGTATTTTCCCTTCTGAAGAGGGAATTTCCCAAGCTTCATCTTCATGCCAGTACACAGATGACGGTGACCGGCCCGGAAGGTATGAAGTTTCTGGCAGAACAGGGAGCAACCCGGGTGGTTGCAGCAAGAGAGCTGTCCCTTCAGGAGCTTTCACGCATGCATGAAGCCTGTCCAATTGAGATAGAGGCTTTTGTCCATGGAGCACTTTGCTACAGCTATTCAGGACAATGTCTGATGAGCAGTCTTTTAGGAGGCAGAAGCGGAAACAGAGGTCGTTGTGCCCAGCCTTGCCGTCTGCCGTACCAGGTGAAGAATTTCAGGGCAAAAGAGTATGGAAAAGGAGAATTCTGCCCGTTAAGCCTGAAAGATATCTGCACCATTGAAATTTTGCCTGAAATTATAGAAGCGGGAGTTACTTCTCTGAAAATAGAGGGCAGAATGAAGCAGCCGGCTTACACTGCTGGCGTTACCGGTATGTATCGGAAATATCTGGATTTTCTTTTTGAAAAAGGACCTGCGAATTATCATGTGACAGAAAAAGATAAAAAATATCTTCTGGATCTGTTTAACAGAGGCGGTTCCTGTACAGGCTACTATCAGATGGGAAATGGTCCTCAGATGATGGCTTTTACAAATGAGAAAAAAACAGGGGAAGTTTTCCTGGAAACGAAGCAGCTGAAAGAGAAAATCACAGGTGAACTTCACCTTGTCCCCGGTTCTCCGGTCCTTCTTCATGTTTCCTGCCAGGGAGAAGATGCATATGAATGTGTTGGAGAAGTACAATACGCAAAGAGCCAGCCGGTAACGGAAGAACGAGTGCGTCAGCAGATGGACAAGCTGGGAAACACCTCATTTATATGGGAAAAACTGGAAATTTATATGGAGGATTCCGTTTTTGTTCCCATGAAGACTTTAAATGAGGCGCGGCATCAGGCATTAGAGAATCTGAAGGAGAAGCTTTTACGAAAATACAGGCGAAATGTGGGAGACGAGCGGGTTAAGAGAATTGCAGAAGAGACTCCGGCAAAAATCCGTGATGTTGTGATTCATGATAATGTTCCCCGCAATAAAGAGGAATACATTCCGGTTTACGTGTCCTGTGAAAACGAGGATGCTTCTGAAGTCCTCTGCCAAAAGACCGGAATCCAGGGCATTTATCTTCCTTACGCATTAATGGAGAAACATTTGCAGACAGGTCTTGATAATGGAAAGGAAATGTACCTTTCTCTTCCTCATATTACAAGAGAAAATCCACCGGAAGGTTATATGGAGCAGGTGAAAAAGTGGCTGGAAGCAGGGCTGAGCGGATTTCTTGTGCGGAATCTGGAGTCCTACAGTGCACTGGCACAGATGGGACTGGCAGACAAGTGTGTGCTGGATCACTCCCTGTATACCTGGAATGATGAAGCCATCCGTTTCTGGAAAGATCAGGGAATCCTTCGAAATACAGTTCCCCTGGAGCTGAATGAGAAGGAACTTCGCCACAGGGAAAATGCAGGCAGTGAGATGATTGTCTACGGCCGTCTGCCTCTTATGCACAGCGCCCAGTGTGTACGCAAGAATACTTCCGGCTGCAATGGACAGGAGGAGAGGCTTGTTCTGAAAGACCGTTATGACAAGGAATTTCCTGTGGTCTGTTATTGCCGCCCATGGAAAATGGGAAATACAAAGGCGGCAGATTCATGTTATAATATCATCTATAACAGTCTGCCATACGGGCTTTTGAAGGAAGCAGGCAGGGTGGAAGAACTTGGTGTTTCATCTGTAAGACTGGCTTTTACCATAGAAAGCAGGGAAGAGACAGAACGGATCGTGGAAGATTTTGTGGCTGCATATCATGGCGGCCGGGTATCTCACGAATATGAGTTTACAAAAGGTCATTTTAAAAGAGGAGCCGAGTAAAGGCGTATGATTAATATTGTTGTTGAATTATCCAAATATGTGATCCTGACACTGATGATCGTGTACACAGTTTTGTGCTACTACCTTGTTGTCGGGAAACACGCTTCAGACAGGAAAGGACTTTTAAGAAGTCAGATCACCTTAACCTTTTTCCTGGATTTTACCGCATTTGTTGTGATTTTTCTGAAAACCTTTGATTTTAAGGTTGTCATCTTTTATGCAGAAATGATGATATATTTTGCTGCGATCCTTATTTTATACCGCAGAATTTATAAAAATGCGTCTATGCTGCTTTTAAATAACATGTGCATGCTTTTAAGCGTTGGATTTATAATGCTGTGCAGGCTGGATATTGCCTCTGCCAATAAGCAGCTTTTGATCGTTGCGTGCGGAAGTGCAGTGGCGCTGGTGATTCCGGTTATGATCCGCAGGATGAAATTTCTCAAGGATCTCACTTGGGTGTATGCAGGGCTTGGAGTTGTTCTTCTTGGAGCAGTTCTTGTTCTGGCACAGACAAGTTACGGCGCCAAGCTCTCTCTGATGGGAATCCAGCCTTCCGAGGTGATCAAGCTGACCTTCGTGTTCTTTATGGCATCCCTTCTGGCAAGAGAGGTAACTTTTAAGAAAGTTGTGCTGGCTACTATTGTGGCAGGTCTTCATGTGGGAATCCTGGTGCTTTCAAGAGATCTTGGAAGTGCTGTAATATTTTTTGTGGCTTATCTGGTGCTGATCTATGTATCAACTAGGAAGCCGGCATACCTTTGCATTGGAATTGCAGGCGGTACAGCAGGCGCTGTAGTGGCATATCACCTGTTTGGCCATGTAAGGCAGCGTGTCAGTGCATGGAAAGATCCTATGGCAGTTTATCAGAATGAAGGATACCAGATCGTACAGTCCCTGTTTGCCATTGGTACAGGCGGATGGTTTGGAATGGGACTTTGCCAAGGCTCTCCGGAGAAAATTCCGGTTGTAAAAAACGACTTTATTTTCAGTGCAATCTGCGAGGAGCTTGGCGGGATTTTTGCCATCTGCCTGATCTTTGTGTGTATGAGCTTTTTCCTTACTATCGTGGAGATTGCCCTGCAGATTAAGAATCCGTTTTATAAACTGATCGCCATTGGTCTTGGTACGGAATATGCGTTTCAGGTGTTCCTTACCGTTGGAGGTGCCACCAAATTCATACCTATGACAGGCGTGACCCTTCCTCTGGTCAGCTATGGAGGAAGTTCCATAATGTGTATGATTTTGATGATCGCTATTATCCAGGGCTTGTATATTTATAGAGAGGACGAGGACGAAGAAATTGAGAGACATCGACGAGAGGCAGCAAAGAGAGCGAGACAGAGAGCTGTTGAGGCAGCGGAAGAAAGAGATTACTAAAAAGCGCAAAGCCAGAAATAAAGAATATACCTTTGTTTCCATCTTCTTTGGGATTATTTTTATCAGTATGATCGGGTATCTGATTTATTTTGATGGCTTTAAAAGCGATGATTTTATTAACAGTCCTTACAATACCAGACAGGATTCCTTTTCCGACCGTGTAGTACGAGGTAAGATCCTGTCTTCTGATGGACAGGTTTTGGCGCAGACCAATGTAAGTGAGGATGGAACTGAGACACGTAATTATCCATATTCCAATATGTTCTCTCATGTTGTGGGGTATGATACCAATGGAAAAAGCGGTCTGGAATCAGAAGCGAACTTTACCCTTCTGACTTCCCATTCTTTTTTTCTGACTCAGATGAAGAACCAGTTCCTTAATGAGAAGAATACCGGAGATACAGTTGTATCTACCCTGAATGCCAATCTTCAGAGTATTGCCTACAATGCATTGGGTGACAGAAGAGGGGCTGTTGTGGTAATGGAACCATCTACCGGAAAAAGACTTGTAGAAGTGAGCAAGCCTGATTTTGATCCAAATACCATTGGGGACAACTGGGACTATCTGGTCAACGATGAGAATGACAGCAGTCTTCTGAACAGAGCCACAAATGGTGCATATCCGCCAGGTTCTACCTTTAAGGTTGTGACTGCACTTGATTATTTCCGCAAAAAGGGAACATTTGAGGGATACAATTATCTCTGTGAGGGAAGTATCACCTTGCAGGATCACACGATCCACTGTTATCACAATACAGTTCACGGGCAGGAGAATTTCTATTCTGCATTTGCAAATTCCTGCAACTGTGCATTTGCAGATATTGGAGTTGGTCTTGGGGGTGCATCTCTTCGCGAGACTGCAGAGGATCTTCTGTTTAATAAGAGTCTGCCGCTGAACTCCTACAGAACCAGCAGCTTTTCCCTTGATGCAGATTCCGTAACTCCTCTGATCATGCAGACTGCCATTGGACAGGGCAATACTCTTGTGTCGCCTATGCATATGGCATTGATCACCTGTGCCATTGCAAATGACGGTGTTCTGATGAAACCTTATCTTATTGACGAGGTGGCAAATGATAATGGCGATTCAGTAAAAAAGACAGAGCCGGTAGCTTATAAACGGCTGATGAGTTCCAACGAGGCCAATCTTCTTGGCAAATTAATGAAACAGGTGGTTGATTCCGGTACAGCTTCCGCACTTTCCGGCAGAAGCTATACAGTAGCAGGTAAGACCGGTTCCGCGGAGTTTGACGAGGAAGGACACAGCCATTCCTGGTTTATTGGCTATTCCAATGTGGATGACCCGGATCTTGTGGTCGCTGTGATCGTGGAGAATGGAGGCTCCGGCAGTGAGGCAGCAGTTCCGATTGCGGGACAGATTTTTGATGCTTATTACGCCAACTAACAGCAATCTATATTATATTCCCTGTTGCCAGTTTTCTGAAAAAGAGGTATACTATATACAGTTTAGAAAACACACGCATTACAGGAGGATTGCAGCATGATAGAAGCAACGAGCTGTGGCGGTGTGGTAATTCATCGAGGTAAGATTCTTGCACTATATAAATCTTACAAAAACCGTTACGAAGGCTGGGTTTTACCGAAAGGAACCGTAGAGCCAGGAGAGACTCATGAGCAGACCGCATTGCGGGAAGTGAAGGAGGAAGCTGATGTCAGAGCTTCCATTGTGAAGTATGTAGGCAAGAGCCAATACAATTTCACAGTGCCGGAAGACATGGTCAATAAAGAGGTACACTGGTATCTTATGACGGCGGATAATTATCATAGCAAGCCTCAAAGAGAGGAATTTTTCGTGGACTCCGGGTATTACAAGTTTCACGAGATTTACCATCTGCTTCGTTTTGCAAACGAGAAGCAGATCGTTGAGAAGGCGTACCAGGAATATCTGGAACTGCGAAGTGCCGGATTATGGGACAGGCAGCAGAAATATTTCTGATTCATGGGGAGAATAAAGGCTGCGTAGCTGATTTACGCAGCCTTTATTATATGATAATGTTGCTAGAGCCTGTTTGAAAAAGCATTCCCGCAATCTGCACGCCCCACTTTGCGGTATATTTTGCCCGAATTCGGTTGCCGTAGCCCGATACGGCGCCCTCCTCCGGACAAGATCTCCCACAAATTGTGACGCACATCTTGCAGAAAGCCTTTTTCAAACACGCTTTAGGGAATGATTTTTCAAACACGCTCTAGCATCTGACAGGTTCGTTCTGTGAACGAGGTTCACAAGAAATGCTTTGCGGAATAGTTGCAAAATGTTTAAAATTTCCAGAGAAGGGAATCATTAATATAACAAAAGGTGTATGTCAAGCAGTAATAACAAAGGAGAGTTGTGCCGAATATGCTGAAATGGCGAGAAGACTATTATGTGGGAGAAGGAATCAAAGACGCGGCAAAAGCACGGAGGAGGATTGACGCAGGCAGGGTGGCTTTTGGTGTTTATCTGGTCACATTGTCTGAGAATCCGGGAAATCTTCTTGAAATTGTACCGTCCTACATGCTGATCCAGAAGAGCTATTATGCCAGATGTCCTGAGATTGTTGGTATGGCGAAGGGAAAAGACGAAGCCATTGATCTGGCAGTAGATATTGTGAAGAATATTTACGGGGAGACAGGTGCATTTCAGGTAAAAGAATATTTTAAGAACAGGTGAGCGCATGTTACATATACTGTGGATCCTCATAAAGTTTATATTGATCATACTGGGAATCCTGCTGGGACTTGCGCTTCTGGCAGTGCTTCTTCTGTTGTTCTGCCCGGTACGCTACCAGGCGAGGGCTGTGAAGGAGACCGGCAGCTTCAAGGAGACAGAACTGGAAGCCAGAATTACCTGGCTGTTCCACGTCATAGGCGTCAGGTTTTGCTTTCATAATGGAGAAGGAAAGCTGGTGGTCCTGTTTTTTGGAGTTTCATTAGAAACTATAAAAGGCTGGCTTAAGAAGCTAAAAGGCGGCAGAAGAAAGAACTCCGTCAGCCAAACCTCCAGGAGTAAGGCAAAGAAGAGGAAAAAGAAATCTGCGCAAACGAAGGGAATATCTCAGGAGAACAGAACAAAAAAGCCAGATGTAAAAGAAGCTTCTGGTGAAGAGTCGAATGTGAGTAATGCTGTTGCTGAAGAGAAAACTAAGCAGATGGCAGAGTCTCGCATAGAAACTGAGAAGAAAGCATCTCAGCCTGAAGCACATGCAGCAGAGAATTTTCAAGATCATGCGCCAAAAACTGAGGCGGTGCTGTTGGAAAATAATACAGCAGAACCGCAGACAGGGAAGCCATCAGCAGAGAAGCAGGAAGAAAATATCAAATCTGCTTCAAAGTCCGGCTTAATTACGCGTATTTGGGAAATACTAAGCAAAATAATCCGATTCCCGGGTAATCTGTGGAATAAGGTTATTTCAATAATTAAAGGTATAATTGAGAAAATTAAAAATATAAAGAAAACAATTTCAGGAATCACAGATAAGCTTGGCTGGTGGAAAGAATTTCTTACCAATGAACGGACCAAGGCTGCAATTTCTCTTATATGGAAAGATGCAAAAGGTCTGCTCCATCATGTACTTCCAACGAAATTGGAAGGTGATGTTACTTTTGGATGCGATGATCCGGCCATTACCGGGACAGTTCTGGCAGTGCTTGGTATGACCTTTCCATTTCACAAGAACAGGATTCATGTGAATCCGCTTTTTGATGGAGAGAACCAGCTGACTGGAAATGTATTTCTGAAAGGTCGTATTTATGGCATTGTGCTTATCAAGGCAGCAATAGAGATTTACTTCAATAAAAATATAAAATACGTTATCAACCGATGGAAGCATAAGGAGGACTAGAAATGGAAAACGAAAACAACTTTAAAGAAACCGTAAGCTCCCTGTTTAAGGGAATGGATGGATTTGTATCTGCGAAGACAGTGGTAGGAGATGCGATCCATGTAGGAGACACCATTATACTTCCACTGGTGGATGTATCCTTTGGTGTAGGCGCTGGTGCATTTGCAGGTGATAAAAAGAACAATGGCGGCGGAGGTCTCGCCGGAAAGATGAGCCCATGCGCAGTTCTGGTAATCCAGAATGGCACCACCAAGCTTGTAAACGTAAAGAACCAGGATGGTCTTACTAAAGTTCTGGATATGGTTCCTGACTTTGTAAACCGCTTCGCACCTGGCGGAGATAACAGCGCGGATGAAACTGTAGATCCTGCTTCAGACACGCTCTAAGAAAACAGTCATATCTGTCAGCTGTCTGATCAGGTAACTGATTATAAAAGATACAGGCGGTTATTTTAGAAGTTAATGTGTTCAGATGTGGCATTTCAGCATAAAATATACTAAACCAAAGAGGCAAGGCTGTATGAATTATGGGAAAAGCTCTTGGTTTTATGTTGTTTTTCATCGGACTTGGAATGGTGATCGGCTTGCTTGTCTCTGAGACCACCGCACTTCTGATTGCAGCAGCTTTGTGTATGCTGTGTGGCTATCATTTATTTTGTAAATAAAATGGGTATGAAAAGATTATCAGCGAATCCTTTCATACCCATTTACATTTTATGTAATGATCTATTTTATGAAATGAGTGTCAAAAGGTCTTTTGACACTCATTTGATACCCGGATTGCTACGCAGCTACGCTGCTCCCGCAATCCTCCAAATATTCGAAATCCGCTGATTTACTGCGTAAATTGCTACTTTCTCATATTTGGCGTGTCCCAAGCTCAAAAGCCTTATCGTGCAAGCACGAACAGCTTTTTGACCTTTTGACACTGGTATCATTTTATTAAAATAATTTCTGTCTGGGAGAAACTGCTCTGGAGCTTGTTGAAAAAGGCTTTCTGCAAAATGTGTGCCATATTTTGCGGGAATGATTTTTCAAACACACTTAGAAAATGCTTATCCGGGAAACAAAAAAAATAGCCCCCACAAAACTGTGAGGGCAGGTGTTTCTTAGGCTCTTTCAACGTTTCCGGATCTTAAGCAGGAAGTACATACGTACATTTTCTTAGCTCCGCCTTCAGTTTTAACCTTAACGGATTTCACGTTTGATTTCCACATCTTATTGGATCTTCTATGGGAATGACTCACATTATTTCCGAAATGAGCACCTTTTTCACAAATTGCGCATTTAGCCATGATAGCACCTCCTTGACGCTTTTTTTCAACAGTTCATATTCTAACAGATGGAAAAACATTTTGCAAGCAAAAAAAGGAAAATTTTAAAACAATTTAAAATAAATTTGCTATTTGCGTGGATGCGTGCTAAAATTGGACATTGTGTTATGAATGAAAAAAGGGTATAATATGGTATATACATTTTGAAAATCAAATTAATGGAGGTAAACCATATGAAGGGACGTATAGATTCCGGCCTTGGCCAGATCATTATTGATACGGATGTAATCGCGACTTATGCAGGAAGCGTTGCAGTAGAATGTTTTGGTATTATCGGTATGGCCGCTGTCAGCATGAAGGACGGCCTTGTAAAGCTGCTCAGGAGAGATTCCTTACAGCATGGTATAAATGTTAAGATCACAGAAGATAATAAGATTCGCCTTGATTTTCATGTAATCGTGGCGTACGGTGTGAATATCAGCACTATTGCAGATAATCTTGTAAACAATGTAAAATATAAAGTCGAGGCTTTTACAGGAATGGAGATTGAGAAAATCAACATTTACGTAGAAGGTGTTCGTGCAATAGATTAGGATTAGAGGAGGAAACTTGTGGTGGATAGACAGACCATAGATGCCAAGATACTTTCCAGAATGTTTCTGGCAGGAGCCAAGAACCTGGAAGCGAAGAAAGAATGGATCAACGAGCTGAATGTATTCCCGGTTCCGGATGGAGATACCGGTACGAATATGACAATGACTATTATGTCAGCTGCATCAGAGGTAAGCAGTCTTACAGATCCTGATATGGAGACACTCGCCAAGGCTATTTCGTCCGGTTCCCTGCGTGGAGCCAGAGGTAACTCAGGCGTTATTCTTTCCCAGCTTCTCAGAGGCTTTACCAAGGGAACCAAGGGACATAAAGAAATGGATGCAGTTGTGATCGCAGCTGCTATGGAGAAGGCTGTAGAGACTGCATACAAAGCGGTTATGAAGCCGAAGGAAGGTACCATTCTTACAGTAGCACGTGAGGCTGCAGTAAAGGCTGCTGAGATTGCAGAGGAATCTGCGAATCTGGAGCTTTTCTTCCGTGCCATTTTCGAGCATGCTGAGAAGACACTTGCCCGCACACCGGAAATGCTTCCTGTCCTGAAAGAAGCAGGTGTAGTAGACTCAGGCGGACAGGGACTTCTGGAAGTTTTCCGTGGTGCATTTGATGGTTATCTTGGAAAAGAAATCGACTATTCTGCATTTGAGAAAGTATCTTCCGGTCCGGCAGTGACCAGGATTTCCCAGCAGGCAGAAGCAGATATCAAATTTGGATATTGCACGGAGTTCATCATTCTTTTGAACAAGCCTCTTCCGGACGAGGAGCTTCACAGCTTCAAGGAGTTCCTTACATCAATTGGTGATTCCATTGTACTGGTAGCAGATGATGAAATCGTGAAGGTACATGTACACACCAATCATCCTGGCCAGGCATTCGAGAAAGCGCTTACCTACGGTGCACTTTCCCGCATGAAGATTGATAACATGCGTGAGGAACACCAGGAGAAGCTGATCAAGGATGCCGAGAAGCTTGCACGGGAGCAGGAAGAACAGGAGAAGAAGGAAGCTGCTGTGAAAGCCGCCAAAGAGCATAAGAAATACGGATTTATCAGTGTTTCCGTCGGAGAAGGACTCTCCACCCTGTTTAAAGAGCTGAATGTAGATTATATCATCGAGGGCGGTCAGACCATGAACCCAAGTACAGAGGACATGCTCAATGCCATCGCTGAAGTAAATGCAGATACTATTTATATTTTCCCGAATAATAAGAATATTGTACTTGCTGCAAACCAGGCGAGAGACCTTACCGAGGACAAAGAGATCGTGGTAGTTCCTACCAAGACGATTCCGCAGGGAATCACAGCTCTGATCAGCTTCCAGCCGGAAATGAACGGAGAAGAGAATCTGGAAGCCATGATGGAGGCTGTATCCATGGTGAAGACCGGACAGGTAACATACGCAGTCCGCGACACCAGACTGGATGAGAAAGAAATCCACGAGGGCGATATTATGGGAATCGGTGATCACGGAATTCTTGCAGTAGGCAAGGGACGTGAGAATGTTGCCAAAGAGATGGTGGCAGCTATGGTAGACGAGGATTCTGAGGTGATCAGCATTTACTACGGTGCTGAGACCACAGAAGAGGATGCCGAGAGCCTTGCTGCAGAGCTGGAGGAAGCATATCCGGACTGCGAAGTAGAGGTAAATATGGGTGGACAGCCGATTTATTATTACATTATTTCTGTTGAGTAATGAATGTTACTGTTCACTGATAACGTTCCGCGAGGTGTTTTTTGTGAACAAAGTTCACAGAAAACCCGAGAATTAAGTTTGCGTAGCAAACGCTACTTCTTGTGCTTGTCACAAGAAGGTTCGTTTTTCTGTGCATCGCGAAGCGCGTTACTGGTCACGGAGTGAACAGTAACTAATGAATAGCTGCAGGGCGGCGAGTGATAAAGAGATGGAAGACAGGGTGGAAGATTTCCGCCCTGTCTTCTTTAACAATAAACATAGGCTCATTGGTAATATTAAGTTTTTTGCGCACCGTGAAGCTGTTATTGAGTTCGAAGTGGTTAGCATGTGCAAAGTGAAATAAGTATGGAAAATTGGCAGTCTTTGTTGTAAAATAATGAGAACGCTTTTCGGGCAAATGAAGAAAGACCCGGAAACAGAGATGAATGGTCAGAAAGAGGGGAAAAACAGTGGCAAAGCTTCTTCGGGAACTAAAAGGAGTAGGAGAAAAGACGGAAAAACTATTTCAGAAGATCGGTATCACCACAACAGATGACCTGCTCCATTACTATCCAAGAAATTACGACTCATATGAGGCACCGGAGGAAATTGGTTCTTTGAAGGAGAACTCCGTGGTGTCTGTTCGTGGAACTGTCACTGCCGGAGTCTATGTAAACAGGATTCGTAATCTCCAGGTGATCTCCGTCACTGTGGCAGATACCACCGGAAGACTTCCTGTGGTATGGTTTAATGCCCCCTACTTAAAAAATACCCTGAAAAAAGGCAGCTGCTTCATTTTCCGCGGCAAAATCTCCAGAAAAAAAGGTCACCTGGAGATGGAGCATCCGGAGATTTTTACTCCGGCGGCTTATGAGGAAATCCTTCACAGCATGCAGCCCATATACGGACTTACTGCAGGGCTTACAAACAAACTGATAATCAAGCTGATGCACCAGATCCTGGATGAACAGAGCCTGCAGACAGAATTTCTCCCAGATGAGATTAAGGAATTTTATCACCTGGCAGATGATAATTATGCCATCTCTACTGTCCATTTTCCAGGCAATATGCAGGAACTTCTGGCGGCGCGAAAACGCCTTGTGTTTGACGAATTTCTTTTGTTTATTCTGGCAGTACAGATCTTGAAGGGAAAAACAGAAGAAGCTCCCAATGCTTTTCCCATGAAGCCGGTATGGACCACAGAACAGGTTATGGAAGGTCTTCCTTATCATCTGACAAAGGCACAGCTAAACGCCTGGCATGAGATCGAAAGAGACCTTTGCGGGCATACCCTTATGTCCCGGCTGGTTCAGGGCGACGTTGGAAGCGGAAAAACGATTCTGGCTTTTCTGGCAATGATCCTTACTGTGGAAAATGGCTATCAGGCAGCATTGATGGTGCCCACAGAGGTACTTGCAAATCAGCATTTTGAAGCATTTACGAAATTGATGGAGGAACAGGAGATTTCATCCTGCCATCCGGTTCTTCTTACTGGCTCAACCACCCAGAAAGAGAAAAGAAGAATCTATGGAGAAATTGCATCCG
Organism: Ruminococcus sp. D54t1_190329_F1; assembly: GCF_015551645.1. Lineage (NCBI taxonomy): Bacteria > Bacillati > Bacillota > Clostridia > Eubacteriales > Oscillospiraceae > Ruminococcus > Ruminococcus sp. D54t1_190329_F1. Next base: position 83,642 of record NZ_JADNDC010000014.1, on the reverse strand, counting down.
GGGAGGCAAATGTGATCATTGGAACTCACGCCCTGATCCAGGAAAAAGTGGTGTACGAGAATCTTGGTCTTGTGATCACTGATGAGCAGCATCGCTTTGGCGTGAAGCAAAGAGAGGCGCTGACCACCAGGGGAAATGCACCGCATGTGCTGGTTATGAGTGCCACTCCCATCCCCAGAACTCTTGCAATCATTGTATACGGGGATCTGGATATTTCCATTATAGATGAGCTTCCTGCCATGCGTCTCCCGATTAAGAACTGTGTAGTTGGCACATCTTATCGCCCGAAAGCCTACTCCTTTATAGAAAGGCAGGTGCGGGAAGGGCGCCAGGCATATGTGATTTGCCCTATGGTAGAAGAAAGTGAGGGGGCAGACGGGGAAAACGTGACGGACTATACAGCACGGCTGAGGGAGATTTTCCCATCAGACATCACCATTGGAATGCTCCATGGAAAAATGAAGCCCAAGGAAAAGAACGGGATCATGGAACAGTTTGCAAGGGGAGAAATCCAGGTGCTGGTGTCTACTACAGTAGTGGAAGTAGGTGTAAATGTGCCAAATGCTACGGTGATGATGGTAGAAAATGCAGAGCGGTTCGGACTTGCACAGCTCCATCAGCTGAGAGGGCGTGTTGGACGTGGAGCGTATCAGTCTTACTGTATTTTTATGCAGGGAAATGAAGAGGAAGAGACCTCCAGAAGACTGGAGATTTTGAATAAATCGAATGATGGATTTTTTATAGCAGGGGAGGATCTGAAGCTTCGGGGACCGGGAGATCTGTTTGGAATCCGTCAGAGCGGACAGCTGGAGTTCCGGATCGGAGATATTTATCAGGATTCAGATGTACTGAAAGCTGCCAGTGACGCCGCAGGAGGAATTCTGGAGCTTGACAGGGAGCTGGAGCTGTCCCAGCACGAAAAATTGAAAGAAAGATTGAATGCTTATATGAAATATGACCTTGAGAACCTTGGTTTGTAAGGTTTTGCAGGGAAATAGATGACGAAAAAAATAAGAAAATCCATCCTTTTTTTGGTAATAACTGTGCAAGAAAACAAAAATTATCAGGATTTTAAGATTTGTACCCGAGGATTTCCTAAAATTAACAGGTTTTGTTTGTATACTTTTACCTATGAATTCAGAGAAATGGTTTGTCAAGGGGGATTTTATCAGAACTTGCAAAAAAAAATGATTCGTAGTATTCTATCATAGAAGCGAAAACGAAGATTATATTCACCGTCAAGGAGGCTATTATAATGGCTACGAAGAGAACTACAAAAAAGGCAGAAACAATGGCGGCCAAGAAGGCTGCTAAGACTGTAGCTGAGGTTAAAGCTACAGCTGCAGCAGAGGTAAAGGCTGAGCCAAGTAAGGCAGAGGCTGTTAAGACAGCTGTTGTTGAGACTGTGAAAGCGGCTACAGAGACTGTTAAGGCTGCTACTGAGAGTGTTAAAGAGACTGCGAAAGAGGCTGTTAAGGAGACTGCAAAGGCTCCGGCTAAGACAGCTGGGAAGGCAGAGGCTAAGAAGCCTGCTGTTAGAAGAACTGCTAAGAAGGCTGCTGTTGCAGCTGAGGAGATTTTTATTCAGTATGCAGGCAAGGAATTTACTACTAAGGATGTAGTAGCAAATGTGAAAAAGGCCTGGACAGAGATGACCGGAAAGAAAGAAGAAGATATCCAGGATATTAAAGTTTACGTTAAGACTGAAGAGAATAAGGCATATTATGTAGTAAACGGTGAAGCAGAGGGACATTACGTAGAACTGTAATTTTCCCTATATGAATGGCTTCAGGGAGTGTGTGAGTGCGTTCCCTGAAGCCTTTTTGATTTCGAGGGACGTGAGAGGAAGTGGGTGCCGTCTGGGGGCGGTGCCGAAATGGGGTGTCTGGCTCCGCCGCCTAGTGATCTATAAAATTGCAAACTCGCCCTTGCAGGGCTCAGACAGTGCAATTTTATAGATCGCTATGCTCGCCAGACGCCCCATTTCGGCAATGCCCCCAGACGGCACCCACTTCCTCTCACTGGTTACTGGGAAGGGACGGCGGCTGCAGGCAGCGCCTGGGGATAGGAAAAATTGTATAGGGTGGAGAAAAGTTGTGCAGGACAGTGCTTAGTGTGGGGAAATAAATTGCTGGACAAAAGGGGGTAAATAGGATAAAATATTTAGATATAGACAGGAGTAGCCCCTTGATTTGACAAGGGGTCTTTTTATGAAAGGAATAAAGTATGTTTAATGAGATTGATTTCAGTAAGATAGATACGGGTATTACACCGCCTCAGGATGATACAGAGCGTCAGTATTATTATATGGCGAAGCTGGCGGAGATGGTGGCTTTGAGGGAGCGGGAGCTGGGACGGAGGATTACTTATTGTCTGCAGACGTTTGGATGTCAGATGAATGAGAAGCAGTCTGAGGTTGTCGCAGGGATTATGGATGAGATTGGATTTAAGAGACAGGAAACAGAGGATGCGGATGTTGTGATTTATAATACCTGTACGGTTCGTGAGAATGCCAATCTTAAGGTGTATGGCCGTCTTGGTAAGCTGCATAGTCTGAAGAAGTCTAATCCGGATATGAAGATTGTTTTGTTTGGGTGTATGATGCAGGAGAAGCAGGTTGTGGATAAGATCCAGAAGGATTATCCATTTGTCAATCTGGTGTTTGGAACCCATAATATTTTTAAGTTTGCAGAGTTGTTTTATGAGATGGAGAATCTTGACAGCCAGCTGATCGATATCTGGGAGGGTACGGACAAGATTGTGGAGGAGTTGCCTACAGAGCGTAATTATTCTTTTAAATCTGGCGTGAATATTATGTTTGGATGCAATAATTTCTGCAGCTATTGCATTGTACCTTATGTAAGAGGGCGTGAGAGAAGCCGTGAGCCGGAGGCGATTGTGAAAGAGATAGAGGCTCTGGTGGCGGATGGCGTTACAGAGGTTATGCTTCTGGGACAGAATGTAAACTCTTATGGAAAGACTTTGAAGGATCCGGTGACGTTTGCACAGCTTCTTGAGAAGGTGGAGCAGATCGAGGGACTGAAGAGAATCCGGTTTATGACTTCTCATCCGAAGGATCTATCTGATGAGCTGATCGAATATATGAGTAAGAGCAGGAAGGTGTGCCATCATCTGCATTTGCCTATGCAGTCTGGCAGCAGCCGTATCCTGAAGATCATGAACCGGCATTATGATAAGGAGAAGTATCTGGGACTGGTGGAGAAAATCCGTACAGCGGTGCCGGATATTTCCCTGACTACAGATATTATTGTAGGTTTCCCGGGTGAAACTGAGGAGAATTTTCAGGAAACTCTGGATGTAGTGGAGAAATCTGATTTTGATACTGCATTTACCTTTATCTATTCCAAGAGAAGCGGCACTCCTGCGGCGAAGATGGAGGATCAGGTTCCGGAGGATGTGGTGAAGGATCGTTTTGACCGCCTTCTGAAGCTGGTTCAGGAGAAAGGAAGAGAAGTTTCTTCCAGATTCCAGGGCGAAGTTCAGGAAGTTCTTGTTGAGACGGAGAGCAAAGAGAAGGGGATTTTCACAGGAAGAACCCAGTACAACCTGCTGGTTCATTTTCCGGGAACCCCGGATCTTCTTGGCAAGTATGTGAAGGTGCGTCTGGATACCTGTAAAGGCTTCTATTACATGGGAACAAGAGTGGAGGATTAAAGCACCTGCCGAAGATTTATATATCAGATTTTTTGATTCTGTAATCCTGACTATGAATAAAAAGCAATATTTGGCAAAAAGGCTACTGTCACTCCGTGACCAGTAACACGCTTTGCGATGCGCAGAAATCATGTATTCGCATGATTTCGCGCTGAGATCCCCGGGTTTCCTGTGAACTTTGTTCACAAAAAACACCTCGCGGAACGTTACCATTGAACCGTAAAGTAAAAAGCGCAAATAATATAAATAATTACAAAAAAGGTTGCATTTTTGTGATAAATAGTGCAATATTATTATATTGAACACTCGTGGGAAAGGCGGCACCTGTAATGTTTAAAGGGCTGTGCAGGAAATTTTATGCATTGTTGAGGAAAGAAGCAGTTCATGAGAATGAGCCTCAGCGTATATTGTTCCTTCTCAGAATTATATTGTTGATTCTGGGACTTTATTTTCTGATCATTCCGTTAGTATTCTGCATTGTGGGACCGAAGACAGAGGTCTGGACAGGATATATTTTCGCAGCAATGGCGGTTGCTGCTTTTTATGCAACATACCGGTTGAAGGTACACACCAGTGTGCTTGTCTGCAGCAGTCTGCAGCTGGCATGGATAATTGTGTTTGTGATTCTCTATGGATGGGACTGCGGTATTCAGCATCTGATGTTTGAGATGCTGGTACTGGTATATTTTGCTGTCTACAATTCTCTTGTGTATAAGGTCAGCTATACAGTAGTTCTGTTTGCAGTACGATTCAGCCTGTTTTTGTACTGCAGGGTAAATATTTCTGTTTTTGCCCTGACAGAAACGGCTACAGTTGTATTACAGATCATAAATACCATTGTGACGTTTGTGCTTATGGCTGTAGCGTGCAGTATGTTCAGCTCCAATGTGGAATCTGCGGAGAAGAAGCTGGTGCTGTATAATGAGCAGTTGAAGAAACAGGCAGGGACCGATCCGCTGACAGGTTTGTGGAACCGCCGTCAGATGATACAGTACATTACGGAGAAGCGCAGGAAAGAGCCTGTTATGGCGTTTACCATTGGTATGGGCGATATTGATTTCTTTAAGAGAATTAATGACCACTGGGGACATGACTGCGGAGATGCGGTACTGGTATGGATCACACAGCACATGAGCCGGGAACTGGGTGAGCATGCCAAATTGTGCCGCTGGGGAGGCGAAGAATTCATCTTCTTTTTCCCGGATATGAACGGAGACGAAGTATGCTTTATGCTCAACACTTTTCGCATGAAGCTGGGCAACGATCTGTTTGACTGGAGGGGAGAATGGATTCCGGTTACTATGACGTTTGGCGTGGAGGAGAATGATTTCAAGTCCAATATAGACACCTTGCTGAAAAATGTGGATGCGAAACTTTATATGGGCAAAGAACAGGGAAGAGACCGGGTGATCTATTAAACTCACCGGGTCTTTTGTCGAATTAACAACAGTAATAAGCAGGAGAATAAAACTTGTATGTATACAGTTGAAGAAATAAAAAATAAAGTAAAAACAGGAACCTGGACAAAAGAGGATGTGGCACGCTGTGTGGAGGAGCTGAAGCAGATATCGGATTTTACTGTTTATACAGAAGAAATCTATTATATAAGTTATGGGATTTTTGCCTATAATTTTCGGGAATATGCCTATCCTCTGATCGAAATCTGCCGGGAGGCCGGAGTTCACATGGAGCGTTCCAAGGAGAAATCCAGACTTTATCTTGCCCTGGTAAGACTTTATTTCTGCCTTGGTTTTCCCCCGAAGATTGTGGAATATGGCCTGAAATATGCCAATTCCGGATTTACCTTAAGATCCCCTCTGAAATCTGTTTATAACACTATCGTAGCCGCTTTTTCAGACTGTGGACTGTTTTTTGAGGCGGATTTTTATCTGGAGAAAATGATGGATATTTCCAGACTGGATCCCTGTGACAGCAGTGTGGATTTCTGGAATTCGGATACTTTAAATGAGCTGGTCTATTATGACAGCAAGGTTTACGTGAAGCTGGGCATGGGAGATGTTGCAGGCGCGGAGCAGGCGGCAGTGGATATGCAGGCGATTCTTACAGAACGGGAGATTCCTGAAGATGGCAGAGCCTTTTTCCTGCTTCAGAAGGAATTTACGGACTTGTATCTTCGCCTTTACCAGCAAAAAGACAAGGCGGTCATTGCGGAAGAATTTAACAGCTATATGAAGAAAATGGAAGCCGGGGAGGGTGCCAGGGATACCTTAAGCTTCTGCGTCTGCTATTTCGGAGAGTTCCTTCAGGTAATGGCGGAGGAAGAACGCTGGGACGATATTATACGTATTGGCAGCTACATTAAGAATGCCCGGAATTTCAGCGGAAGCTTCTGTCCGGTTTATAAGCTTATGCGCACGGCTGCATACGGAAGTGACCGGGAAGAGCTTCGGAGACAGATACCGGAATTCGAGAGAATGTATCTGGAGTCTCTGGAGCAGGAGAAGGAGAATTACGACCAGATGGTACGTCTCCTTACCCGTGAGGAGCTTCGGATTGAACGCCTGAAGGTGTCCATGGAGAAGGATGCCCTTACCGGCTGTCTGAACCGTGCGGCTTTTGACCACAACAGCAAGCGCTTTATGAAGAATCATAAGAAGGGCAGCCTTGTATTTATTGACCTGGATTATCTGAAGCTGATCAATGACTGCTATGGCCATGAAAACGGAGACCGTTACCTGGTGTGTTTTGCAGAGAATATGAAGTGTGCTATGGACAGGCAGGATCTTCTGTACCGGTATGCAGGAGATGAGTTCCTTATTTTGTCTGCACTGGAGCCGGAGCAGATACAGGAACGGCTAAACGAAATTCTGGAAAAGAGCCCGATCCATTTTGATATTAACGGAGAAATCCGCAACATCAGCTTTTCCTATGGCATTGTGGCATTTGAGGAAAAAAAGGGAAAAATCGCAGATTTGGTGAAGGAAGCGGATCAAAGAATGTATCAGTGCAAGAGCCGGAATCATGAGCGTATTTCCAAAAGAGGTGCGGCGGAATGATCACGCGGGAAAATATTATTCATTTTTACACCAAATACAAAGAAAATCTGAAGACGGAAGATCAGATTCAGGAGAATCTGCTGAAGGCAGAAGACCAGGAGGCGTGGATCGAAAATCTGAAGAACAAATCCAGAATGATGCGCAGGCTTTACATTGAGAATGAGGCACTTCTGAATCTGTATATCCGCCCCTTCCTTGACGGGGAGGCGAGCCTGAACGAGGAACTGGCGAGAGAATTTCTGCATCAGATCCGCATGGCCGATGAGGAGGGCTATGAGGATAACCTTGCCATGCTGGAAATTCTGGAGCTTCTGGATGGATATTTTCAGAAAAGTGATGATCTGGACTCTTATATCTGGACCCTGAATCTTCTGGGAAATTTTTATAACCGTCCCTTCAGTGATGAAGATGGAAAGAAAGGAGCCATGTATTTTGACAGACTGCGGGCACTTTCTTCCAGATATTTTGAGATTGAGGATTTTGACGTAAGGAAGCGAATCCTTTTTTCCTATTATAATTTTCCGATCGTGTTGATGAACTTTAACCTGGACACGTCCAAGGAGCTTTTGCAGTACATTGATGAGGCACTGGAATTTTATAATGATGAGAAAGTCCGGGAATTAGACGGAGAGAGGTTTGATTTTGATGAACTGATCGAAGAACTGAATTATGATCTTCTTGGAAATTCAGTCCTGAGATTTACCGTGAGGGAGATTGATCCGAAGCTTCTTTCCAGAGCATCCCGGGTTCTGGAAGAATATTATCAGCGTGAGCTTGAGAAGAATCCGGAGCCCTACGAAATGTTGGATGAAATATACTGTAATTATAAGTCCTGTCTGTTCTATCAGGGGAAGATAACCTGCACAGAGCTTCTGGAGGATTATCGGAAATTCTGTGAACACAGTATGGAGCATGACGATCTGGACAGCCAGGAGGGAGTGTCTTTTTCTGACAGCCGCTATTTTCAGGTTGCGATCAACCATCTGCCGACGATTTTGGAATTGTTGGAGAAATATGCGGATGAATATCACGGAGCACCAGATCTCCGTGATTTTTGTGTATCCAATTATGTGCATGCTATTCGCAGGCTGTCCAGGACAGAAAACGATACCTTTGTGAATGATGTAGTATGGCGTTCTCTCAGGGATGTGTTGAAATATATTACCGGAGATGAAATAAACACCCTGGTTCTTATGCAGATCATGGTAAGCCGGGATGAAGGCACTGCCATGCACAGTGCAATGGTGGAGCAGATTGCCAGGCGAATTCTGAATGTAGTGATGAAAAAGCGGCCGGAGCTTCTGATTGGAACCTTTGGTTATGAGAATGTGGTGGAAGTGCTGGAAAATCAGGAGACGATTCTGGACTATGTTTCCCAGTCTGCACAGCTTCTGGATATTGGAATGATCAGACTTGCATCTATTGTGAACAAGCAGTCACGGCAGCTGACACAAAGGGAAAAGAATGGTATTTTCAGCCATCCCTGTGAAGGGGCTAAATTCGTCGAGGAGATTCCGGCTCTTCGCAAATATCGGGATGCTGTTCTGGGACATCACAAATCCTGGGATGGAAAAATAGGATATCCGGCAGATTTTGACAATACCAGGTCAAATGAGCGTATTCTTATTGAAATACTGCATATCAGCGATTGTCTGGATGCAGCCACTGACTTTGTGGGACGAAGCTATAAGAATGCCAAGAAGCTGGAACAGGTAGCGGAGGAGTTTTCCTGGGGAAAGGGTTCTGTTTATTGTCCGGAGCTGGTGGAGTTTCTGGAAGAGGACAAAGAACTGCAGGCAGATCTCAGATATCTGCTGGGAGCGGGACGCATCCGTACCTGTTATTCGGTATATGGCAAGGCAGTAGATCAAACTGAAATAGAAGAGAGCAGGTTGTTCACAGATATTGAAAACTGGGAAGCCAGCAGCCGGAAGCAAAGTGATGAAGAGGGAGATACGATTCTCGATTTCCTTCACAAAAGCGGAAACGAGAGCCGTCAGCTTCTTGGAGCACTGGCAAGGAATTCTCTGATCATTTTGTATGTGGATATGATGTCTGGCGAATACAAGGTATACTACCGCGGAAACCAGAGACTTCTGGATAAAAAGATTCCGGACGGTTATTATGGAGACTTCCTGAAAGAATATCTGGCGCCAAACTGCGAACCGGGTGATTGGGAAAAAGTACGGCTGAAAATCAGACTGTCAGAGCTTTCCCATATATTTCTGGAGCAGGAGGGCAGCTATGAGTGTGAAGCCCGGATCAGGGCAAAAGATGCTTACCGCTGGGTGCGGTTCCAGTTTATCTGTCTGGACGAGGAAAATGTTATGCCTGGCATGATGACTGTGATCGCGACAGATGTTCAGGAAAGCCACAGCAGAAATGAACAGCTGATGAACAGTCTGAAGGAGGCATATCAGTCTGCAGAAGAGGCAAACAAGGCAAAAAGCATTTTCCTCAGCAGTATGTCCCATGACATCCGCACTCCTATGAATGGAATACTTGGTATGACCCAGATCGCCATGAATCATCTGAACGATCCTGCGCGTATTCTGGATTGTCTTCAGAAGATCGACGATTCTTCCAGACACCTTCTGGAGCTGATCAATGAGGTTCTGGATATGTCGAAAATTGAGAGTGGGGATACGACGCTTCATGAGGAACCACTGTACCTGAGCAAAACCATGAAAATTGTGGATGGAGTATGCCGTCAGGCAGCTGTTGATAAACAACAGATTTTCGATATGGATATAGAAGAAATCCGGGACGATCATGTGCTGGCAGATCCGGTAAGACTCAGGCAGGTTTTGATCAATCTGATTTCAAATGGAGTGAAGTACACGCCTGAGCATGGATGTGTGCAGGTAAAGGTAACCCAGGGCAATAGCTTTGCAGAGGGCAAAGCAAGATATTCTTTTGTGGTGAAGGATAATGGAATCGGAATGTCGGAAGAATTTCAGAAGAAGCTGTTTGAGCCTTTTTCCCGTGAAGATAACAGCATGACAAATGCTACCCAGGGAACAGGACTGGGACTTTCTATTGCCAAGTCTATTATTGCGCAGATGGGTGGAAGTATTGAGGTAAAGAGCATTCAGGGAAAAGGTACGACGTTTCTTGTGCGGCTGGATCTGAAGCTTGTGGGAGAAGAGAAGGAGGCTGACCAGGCCTTACTGGCAGCAGAGGCTGGTGAAGAGAAGGAAAAGGATCCGGGCTTTTTGAAGGGTCGCAGGATCATGCTGGTGGAGGACAATGAGCTGAACCGGGAGATTGCTTACGAGCTTTTGTCCGAATCCGGTCTGATCGTGGATGTGGCAGAGAATGGACAGGATGCGATCAAGCTTCTTGGAACCCGGCCGGAGAATTATTATGAACTGATCTTCATGGATATTCAGATGCCGGTGATGAATGGTTATGAGGCCACGGCAAATATCCGTGCAGGAAAGAGCGATTACTGGAAAAATATTCCGGTGATCGCCATGACCGCAAATGTGTTCCAGGAGGATGAGAGCCGGGCTGCAGAGTGTGGGATGAGTGATTATGTGACTAAGCCAATTGACATGAATGTGATTTATTCTGTCCTTGAAAAATGGCTTCGAGGACAGAAAGGATGATGTGAGCCAGTACCTGCCAGAGCTTTTTATATACTCTGGCGGCAGACCGGAAGGGACTTCCGGTGGTGCTGGCATATGGATGAGGGAGCGATAGAGTTGAGTAAGAATAAGTACGAAATTGATATGTGTAACGGAACCATTATGGACAAGCTGGTTTCTTTTGCCATTCCGCTGATGGTTTCCGGAATTCTGCAGCTGATGTTCAATGCTGTGGATATTATTGTGGTGGGACGGTTTTCCGGCAGTCAGGCCCTGGCAGCAGTTGGTTCTACTACCGCTTTGATCAATGTATTTACCAATCTTTTTATTGGTGTTTCACTGGGAGCTAATGTACTGGCTGCCAGGTTCTATGCGGCAGGTAAGGCGAAGGAGATGTCGGAAACGGTACATACGTCTGTTACACTGGCTTTGGTCAGTGGTGTGGCGATGGCTGCTGTAGGACTTGTTTTTTCAAGATGGGCACTGGAGGTTATGGGAACGCCTGCGGATGTGATTGACCAGTCCACTTTGTATATGAGGATTTATTTCCTGGGAATGCCGTTTTTTATGCTTTATAACTATGGCGCAGCTATTCTGCGTGCGGTAGGGGATACCAGGCGTCCGCTGATGTTCCTGGTCGTGGCTGGTGTGACCAACGCGGTGCTGAATATGATTCTGGTGATCGTGTTTCATCTGGGTGTTGCAGGTGTTGCCATTGCGACCATTATTTCCCAGCTGATTTCCTGTATTCTGGTTCTTAGATGTCTGTATATGACGGACAGCAGTTATCAGCTTCGTTTTTCCAGATTGTGCATGAAGAAATTTTATCTGGTACAGATTTTCCAGGTGGGAATACCGGCAGGAGTGCAGAGTACGGTTATTAACATTTCCAATGCGCTTTTGCAGTCTTCTGTAAATTCCTTTGGTTCCACTGCTATGGCTGGTTATACGGCGGCGAATAATATTTTGGGATTTTTGTATGCGTCTGTAAATGCGGTCACGCAGGCCTGTATGAGCTTTACCAGCCAGAATTATGGCGTTGGGAAATATAAACGTATGGACAGAGTGCTGCTGGACTGCGGAATCCTGTCCTTTGTGATCGCCCTTGTGCTGGGATGCGGCTCTTACATGTGTGGCGGTGAGATCCTGAAGGTTTACACAGAGGATCCGGAGGTTATCCGATGCGGTGTGGAAATTCTTTCCATCACCACAGTGCCCTATTTCTTATGTGGAATCATGGATCTTTTTCCTGGCGCTCTCCGGGGAATGGGACATTCCGGTGTGCCTATGATCCTTTCTATTATCGGTACGGTTGGTACTAGAATTGTGTGGATCTTCTGGATATTCCCACAGCACAGAAGCCTGTACACCTTGTTTATTTCCTATCCGGCATCTTGGTTTATTACCATTGTGCTGCAGGTAATCTGTTTTGTGTTTGTGAGACGGACAGTGCATGGACAGCTGAAGGGTACCGGGGAAACGGTGTGATGGAAAGGAAGAAGAGAAATAAGCCCAAAAGGGTTGGGTTAAAAGGCGTTTGAAAAGGGCTGTCTGCAAAGTGGATAAGATGTAGGTGTGAAACGTTATAATATGTTTCTGAAACGGGTAAGAGCCAGGGAAAGCGAAACGCTTCCCTGGCTCATTTTTAGCTTCCGTTCCCTCTGAGCTTCACGAAAGATAATAATGGAAAATGACATAATTGGGTAAGTGTGAATGATTTAATAATTCGGCTGGGCTAACTTCCTCCCATTAAAGTTAGTGCAGGCGATTATTTGTGTGGGCATTTGGCGTAGGTGCGTGTGCCAACGTAATCCATGATGACAAGGTGGTTGCATTTCTGACAGATTTTAGCAGTGTAAGTTTTAACGACACAGCCACCGTTGCTTTTTGAATTATGAACATCCGCATATCCAGATTTAAAATCGTGTGTACAAATAATTGCACGTGGTTCTAAATCGGAGTCATTGACTAAGATATTTACGTGTTCATCTGTTTCAAAGTAGATATTAGAATTTGCAAAGGGGTTGTTTGAAGCACTGTCAACAAATGATACTGTTTCATTAAGTTGCACAGAATCTGCCGCTTCCGTTGTCTGCATCGGTGCATATCCAAACACCGTAGTCCCGCTCAAAAATACAGATGCCAATATTGCCGCAGCAGTACCAATTTTACTGGCTTTTCTATTCTTCATCATAATAAATTCCACTCTCCTTTTCATCGTATGTTTGGCCCCCAACAAGTTGTTTTTCCAGACTACAGGAACCTGTCTGTTTCTTGCGGAAAGATTCACGAGAGCGACTGCGTAGGCTTTTCTCTCCTCCGTGGTGAAACCTTCAGTGGCGGCTTGATCTGCAATATTTTCGGAAAAGCTGGTGTAAAGCAGAAGCGTAAGCAATGTTAACGGGTTATAAAAATGAAGGCAAATGGCTAACAGGCAGAGCAGCTTTACAGCTGAGTCATGACGGCGCAGGTGTGAATATTCATGCCGCATAATCATTTCTGACAATCTGGAATCCTCAAGGCTCTCCGGCGCGACAATGAAAGGCTTCAGGAAACCTATAGTATAGGGAGAACCAATAAGGGGAGAAATACGGTATTCTACATCCCCGATTCCAGGTAAGAAACAAGTTCTTTTCTCAGTAATCTTTTTCAGCTTTCGCGTGAGCCGGTGATACTTTATGATTTCGTAAACACTGAAGCCTGAGATTAAAAATAGCCAGCATAATCCAATCATAAGAATCCAGTCGGACATCCATAATGAAATTCCGTGATAAGAAATTGCTCCTTTGTCGTCAAAATTGATGTAATAAGAGATGTTTGCAAGAGCGTCTGTTCTTATCAAAACATCTGTTGGCATCAGATATTTAACCACCTAAAACGGTATCAAATACCCCGCCAGACTCAGAAACACCAGGTTCCGGCCAAGCCGGTATGAAAATTTTTTCCTTTGGAGAAGCAATAGCAGGAGACAGATGATCAGTGGCACTGTTCCTGCTATGCTCATACAGATTAAAAGCATGCAAGTCCCTCACTTAAAATTTGTCAATAAAATCCAGCAAGTCCTTCTGATCTTCTTCGCTGAGATCGGAATCTTCGGCAAAGGCACAGAACAGACAGGTAAGTGAATTTTTAAAGCTCTGGAAATCAGAATCTCCAGAATCCCTGCAGCTGGTCTGGCGATTTTTTATCAGCTCCTTCATCGCATTCCGGAACAACAGGTTCTTCTTATCAAGCTTTCGTCTAAGCTGCAAACAGTGTACGAAGAGACCTAAGGTTACCAGAGGAAGGCTAAAGGATAACAGAATTGCTTTCGCCAGGTAAAAGGCAGCAGCCGGCTGATCCAAATTCGGAATTCCGTTCATCATGCAGATCAGCAGCGAGCATCCGGTGACGATCACAAAGAGAACGCCGGATAAGGTTAAAATTATTTTTTTCATTGAGTACCTCCTCATTCTACGTAGAGCGGGAATTCAGAAATAATTTTGTTTTCTGCTCCCTTCACTATATATACGAAAACCAGAGAAAGAAATAACACGAAATCTGAAAAAATTTTTGGAAATTTTTCAGATAAGATAAATTTATGGTATACTTACAGAGAGATTGAGAAAAATTACAGGTCTGATATCATATCAGATATTGAAAAGACACTTCCTGACAGTGTGTAAAAATCAACGCTTCGTTAGGAAACTGTCAAATAATCATAGAAGGAGAACAATTATGCCCAAATTTCTGATCATCGACGGCTCCTCCATGCTGTCCACATCCTATTACGGAAATCTTCCCAAATCTATCCTTTTCGCAAAGACAGACGAGGAAAAAGAGAGACACTATCCGGAAATCCTGCACACCTCCGATGGAAAATACACAAATGCCATGTTCACCATGCTTCGCACCCTTCTGGCTGTCTATAAGAAGGTAAAGCCGGAATACGTGGCATTTACCTTTGACATGACAAGAGATACTTTCCGCCGCACCCAGCTTGGCGCCGATTTTTACAAAGCCAATCGCAAGGAGACTGCCCAGCCATTAAAAGAACAGTTTATCCAGATGGAAGAGCTTCTGAAAGCAATCGGCTGTCCGGTATTTATGAGCCAGGACTATGAGGCTGACGATTATGCGGCATCTCTTGTGGAGAAATTCCAGGGCCCGGATCTGCAGACTTATGTGCTTACCAAGGATCACGATTATTTTCAGCTGGTAAGCGAATATACCCGCATGTGGCGTGTTGTTACGAAGGATAAGCTGGAGAATTTAAAGGATGCATATGGCCTGTTTGGAAAAGAGGCTTACGAGGAACTCCCTTCTAATGTATTTGAATATACACCGGAAATTGTCTGTTCTGAGGAAGGGGTATATCCGGAACAGATTCCTGTGCTTCTGGCGATCACTGGAGATCCAGGCGATGGAATTCCAGGCTGTAAGGGCGTTTCCTCAGCAGCAGCGCCGCTTGTAGCAGAATATAAAACCCTGGACGCGATCTATGAAGCAATTGAGGACTGCGAAGACGTGGCAAAGAAAGAAAAGGAACTGAATACTTTCTGGAAAGAAAACCTTGGAATAGGCAGAAGCCCTCTGAAAGCACTGAAAACAAATAAAGAGATGGTATACTTAAGCGAACAGCTGGCAACTATGAAACATGACATTGAGATAAAAGAAAGCCTGGAAGATATGCGGCTTCATATTAATGCAGAAGAACTGATCAGACAGTTAAAGCGCTACGAAATGAACAGTATTTTGACGGAATATGAAAAAACACTAAAATTGTCAAAATATAAAGAAAACACTTAATTGTCAGAAAAAAGAGAAAATATCAGAAAAAATACAAATGGGTGTGGGTAATGTGTGCTTATTTGCACAAAATACATAAATTATTCACAAAACACTTGCCTAAAACGGAGTAATACGCTATAATTTCCCCATACTACTTATTGATCAATTTCAATAAATTTAATTCATGGAGGGAAATGTATGAAGAAAGATTTGAAAACACTCAATAAGTCTGTTGCCATTGCAATTGCAGCGGCAATGACCGCAACTTCCGCACCGACACCACTTCTGGCGTCAGATTTTACAGATGGAGGAGATTTCGTATCTGAGTCTCCGGCAGCGGAAGCGGACACCACAGAGGAAGCTGCTGTAGAGGCAGATGGCTTCGGAGATGAAGCCGCAGTGGCAGCTGTTACAGAGGATGGCTTCGGTGACAGTGAGGCAGTTGCAGACGCAGAAGAGAGCGGAAGCACCGACGAGGTTGCTGCTTTTGATGCAGAGGCACCTGGCAAGATCGGACATGTTGCATTTGATGAGGAGGATAAGAATGTTCTTACCTGGTATGCAGACCAGAAGGCAGATGAATACCAGATCCGTGTAACAGACGGAGAGTACACTTACCGCTACTATTATAATGCAAGCGAGCCAGAGACCGGTTATCCGTCCACAGTCAACTTAAGCTATAGTCTTACAAATCTTACCATGCAGCCGTTCAAGGTTGACGCAGAAGGAAACCTTGTATACAAACCAGATGGTAAAAACGGATATATTGCAGGTCTTGAGAATGGCAAGACATACAAGGTTTCCGTTCGCGCCGTAAACCGTAACAGCGCAGATGGAACTGTTGCATATGGTGAATGGTCTGACGCTGTAGATTATACCTACGCAAAGAAGGTCGCTGAGCCGAAGAGTGTGACAATTTATGCAGCTGAAAGAAAGAATCAGATTCAGGTATCCGGCGAGAACCAGAACCTCGAGGTTTCCATTAAGGATGAAGCTGGAAATGAATATTATTCTTATGCATACGGAGCAAAGGAACCCTCCTATGTAACTACTTCAGGTAACTGGCTCAATTTCTATGAGAATTACGGTTATCTGCTTAAAAAGAACGACACCACAGGTCTTTATGAAGTCGCTTCTGATGCAGACGGAAAATATATCGGTGCTTTCCAGAAAGGCAAGAAATATACCGTTAAAGTCCGTGCATATACAGGCTCCGGCGATGAGAAGAAGGTAGGCGACTGGTCCAATGAACTGGTTGTAGAAGCAGACGACAGCGGCAGTCTTGTACCAGAGAAGACCGGTAATTTCAAATACAACGATGAATATGAATATGTAAGCTGGAACCGTATCCAGAATACATATGTATCCCAGTACGAAGTTGAAGTAGATGGAAAAGTTGCCTTTACAACAGATTCCAATTATTCCTATCCAAACTTCTATTTAGGAAGAACCTACGGAGAGTTCAAATTTGAAAGAGGTAAAACCTATACCATCCGTGTCCGCGGAATTAATTACAGATATGAGAATGGTGCAAACAAGAAGCAGGAAGGTGAATGGTCTGACGCTTATACAGTAACTTATAAAGCTGTAGATACAAGCCTGAAGAAAATCTCCGGTGTAACAGCATCTTCTTATGTTCTCAGCTGGAATCCGGATAAGAATGCAGACAGCTATGAGATTAAGATTACAGACGAAGCTGGACGTGAGTACTTTGAGTCACTGGCATCCGATCGGAAGAGTGGCAGGTATACCAGAGTAAGCGGCACCAGATATTCCTTTGATGAGTCTGATTATAGAACTTATACAAGCGTAGACGGAGTTCTGGAACCTGTTATTTATCCGGCTACCGGTCAGCCTGTTTATGCATTTGAAGACGGAAAGACCTATAATCTTTCTGTTCGTGCCGTTAAGATCGGAGAGGATGGTAAGGAAGTATACGGAGACTGGTCCAATGCATTTGCATACAAAGTAACCGCTTCAGATGCAGGTACCAGTGAGAAGCCTGCAGCTGTTTCCGGTGTAAATGTAAACACAGAGGCTAGTGAGCCAACCTTGCGTTGGAACGCACTTGACAATGTAAACCGCTATGAAATCCTTGTAAAAGATTCTGCCGGCCGTGAATACGTGAGCTCAGCTTCTCTGAAGGATGACGGAACTGTTGATAAGACCTACTACAGCGTCGGACGCGGTAATTTCCCAAGTGTTTCCCTGTCAGAGCTTAAAGATGAAGATCTGTATACATATACAACAGATCCTAAGGTTTCATTTGACCGTGTAAGAGATGAGAATGGCGATCCGATCAAGGCAATGGCTCCTGGAGAATCCTATACTTTCCAGGTACGTGCAGTACGCACTTATACCGTTGATATAGACGGAAAGAAAGTCACAAAGACCGTAGAAGGCGACTGGTCAGCACCGTCCGCTGCATTTACAGTAGATGCTCTTCAGCCGATCACAGATCTTCAGTATGTGAAAGCTGACGACAATTACTATTATTTCACATACAGTGCAAAGGTTGATTTAGACAGCGTATGGTATCAGATCGCAACAGGCACAGAATTTACTACTGCAACTATGGTAAGTGACTGGAGCAGCTTCTATTATGATGGCTCAGCTGGTTCCGCGAAACTGAAGATCAGCAAAAACAACAGTAATCTGGAAGCAGGAAAAACCTATTATGTTCGTGCAGTGAGCAGTGCAGACAGACCGGAAGAGGAAGAGGTTGCAAAACTGAAACCTGCAGCAGTCTCCTTCACTACAGATGCAGAAAAGGCACCTAAGAATGTAACTGGCTTAGAGATGTATAAAGAATCTGAAAACAGCTTCGAATTCCGTTTTGATGCTGTTCTGGAAGATGGCGACTCTTATGAGCTCCAGTACACTGATAAGGCACAGCCTTCCGAAGAGGACTGGGTAACAGCTTCTTCCAGTGGTTACTATGATGAAGATGAAGATGAGTACTATGAGGATGATGATGCACTTACATTGAGAAAATCCTTATTAAAAGAAGGAGCAACCTATGTAAGAGTTGTCGCTTATGTAAAAGACAAGAGCGGAAACAAGAAATACGGTACTCCTTCCAATGTAGTAGCTGTCAATGTCTCCAAAGCCACTTCAGCGATCAGCAACCTGAAGCTGGTTGAGAAAACACCGGATGGTTATGTATTCTCCTATGACGGAACTGTAAGAAAAGAAGAAGATGTAGAATTCTGGTATTCCGAATCACCTGAATTTGTAAATGATTACAAGGTTACAGATTGTATTTCTGGTGAGAATAATAAGGCAACACTTTACTTTGAATCACTTACACCAGGCAAGACCTATTATGTGCGTGCCCGTGTAAAAAATGATAAGGCAGCTACACTTGCACAGAAATACAGTGCATACACAAATACAGCATCATTTAAAGCTGGTATGCCGAATATATCTGTAACAAATGTTATCACAGCTAAGACCGTTACCTTAAAGATGAGCGCTGAAAGCGGATCAGAAAGCTGGCTTACCGGCTATCAGATCCAGAGAAAGAATGGCAAGAAATATAAAACAATTGCCAAAACTACAGACAGCGTTTATAAGAACACCAAACTGAAAGCAGATACTACCTATACTTACAGAGTAAGACCATATTATTATGATTCCGAAACAGGCAAGACCACTTATGGAGCATGGGCTTATAATAAGGTTACTACCTGGGGCGGTGCGCTGAAGCTGAAAGCAACACCTAAGAGCACAACTTCTGTAAAACTGTCCTGGACCAAGATCAAAGGTGCTAAGGGATATGAGATTTACAGATGTGAAGGATCTTCTATTGGAGATACTGTAGCAGCTGGCATGACCAACAATTTTGCTAAGTATAAACTGATCAAGACTACAAGTGCAAAGGCTTCCAGTTATACAGACAAGAAGCTTCAGAGCGGTATGGATTATTACTATCTTGTAAGAGCATACAAGACTGTAGGAAACAGCAAGTATTACATTGATGAAGGTGTATATGCAAATCTTAGCTTCGAGATGACTACCGTTAACAGAATTTCTTATGCAAACGGTAAGATGAAGTTAAGCTGGCAGCCGGTATATGCAGGAAAGGGTTATCTGGTTGAGAAGAGAAATGAAGAGACTGGTGCATGGGAAACCTATAAGACACTGAAAGCTTCCACATCTTCCATTACATTCCCGGCAGCAGATACGGAAACAACCTATCGTGTACGTGCATACAGAGGACAGGAATACAGCAATGAAATCAGAGCAACAGTTAATCCTGTTTTAGCAACTCCTGGCAATGTAAAAGCTGTTGCAAACAAAGCAGATGGAAGTATTACTGTAACATGGAATCCGGTAGCAGGTGCTGATTACTATCGTGTATACAGAACCACCTCTTCCTGGAACAGATATAACAAAGACAGCAATTCTTACAGCTATAGTTACGGTTCCAGTGCAACTGTCCCGAATTATGTTGCTGATTCCACAACAGTCAGCGGATACAAATTCGTTAGTGAACTGAAGGAAACGACTATTACAGATCGCGAGATCAAGTACACCTATAATGGTGCAACAAGCACAGAGTACAAAGGACCGAAAGCAGGAGTAAAATATTACTATTATGTAATTGCTTACAAGAATGGTAAGTCCTATGAGTACAAAGATTCTGCTGATGAAACATATACAAGTGGTGCAAGCAAATCTGCAAGTGCTATAGTTTCCACAGCAAAGATCGCGAAGCCAACCAGTCCAAAAGCGAAAGCAACAAAGGGCAAGATTACTGTCAGCTGGAAGAAAGTAACAGGAGCTACCGGATATCAGGTATACCGTTCCACTAAGAAAGGTTCCGGATACAAACTGGTAGGAACTATTACAAAAGGCTCCAAAGTGAAATATGTTGACAAGAGCTCCAAGAAAGCTGGAACCAAGTATTATTACAAAGTACGCGCCGTTGGAAACAACGAAGCAGGTGTTCCAATCTATTCTTCTTACAGCACACCAAAATATGCGAAAGCAAAATAAATAAAGTGTAATAAAATCCCCCTCCTGTTAGACAGGAGGGGGATTTTCGATTACCCAGATGTAAAAACTTATGCAACTATTTGAATGCAGATATAAGAAAAGAAGACCCGTATCACAGGCCTTCTTTAATAAGCTTACCATCTTTTAAATGCAGAATTCGCTGATTGCTGCTCCCTCTGAACTGAAGGGAGAGGTTTTTCAATTCCTGAATAAACTCTCCGTCTACCAGAACGTCGATGCAGGAAAGCATCCGGTCTGTAAAAGGAGTGTAGATCTTACCTCCGGGAACCATATCTTTGTCAAAAAGATATCCACTGTAACACCAGATGGATTTATCCGGAAAGGTACGCCTGATCTCTTCCAGAAGCTCTGCCAGAACAGGCTGATTCTCTGGCTCGAATGGCTCGCCGCCGAGTAGGGAGAAGCCCTCTATATAAGACGGAGCAAGCAGCTCCAGGAGCTTATCCTGAGTCTCCCGGGTAAATGGCTTACCGTAGTTAAAATCCCACGTAGGTGCGTTAAAACAGCCCTTACAGTGGTGCCTGCAGCCAGATACGAACAGGCTTACACGCACGCCTGTGCCGTCTGCTATGTCGTAGGATTTAATGTTTCCGTAGTTCATAACTGATTCCTCTTTTCCTCCTGTGCCTGATAATCAAATACACACATCTTGCAGAAAACCCGGAAACCATTACTTATTACAGATGTAATACACGATCCTTGATCTCCTGGGTACGTCCCTGGTTCCAGAACTGGGTACCGATGTATCCGCAGGTTCTTCTGGCAACGCTCATCTTGTCCTGATTGCGGTTACCGCAGTTCGGGCATTCCCAGATCAGCTTGCCGTTCTCGTCTTCTTTGATCTGGATCTCTCCGTCATATCCGCAGACATCACAGAAATCACTCTTGGTATTCAGCTCTGCATACATGATGTTATCATAGATAAACTTCATAACAGAGAGAACTGCCGGAATATTCTGCTTCATATTCGGAACTTCCACGTAGCTGATGGCTCCTCCTGGAGAAAGCTTCTGGAATTCAGACTCGAATTTCAGCTTGGAGAATGCGTCGATCTCCTCAGTAACGTGAACGTGATAGCTGTTTGTAATATAATTCTTATCCGTAACTCCTGGAATGATGCCAAAACGCTTCTGGAGACATTTGGAAAACTTGTATGTGGTGGATTCCATCGGAGTGCCATATACAGAGTAGCTGATGTTCTCAGCTGCCTTCCACTGGGCACATTTGTCATTGAGGCGCTGCATAACCTTCAGCGCAAACGGACGAACCTCAGGGTCTGTATGAGGCTTTCCGTACATTCTCATGCACATCTCATGGAGACCTGCATATCCAAGTGAGATCGTAGAATAGCCGTCATAAAGAAGCTTGTCAATGGTCTCACCCTTCTTAAGCCGTGCAAGAGCACCATACTGCCACAGGATCGGGGCAACATCGGAAACTGTGCCAAGAAGACGCTCATGTCTGCAGCGGAGTGCTCTGTGGCAAAGCTCCAGGCGCTCCTCCAGAATCTCCCAGAACTTATCAAAATCGCCGTCTGAGGAGCAGGCTACATCTACAAGGTTAATGGTAACAACACCCTGGTTAAAACGACCGTAGAACTTGTAGGAACCGTCCGGGTTCTTCTGTTTCTCCTCAACGGTAAGGAAGGAACGGCATCCCATGCAGGTGTAAACATTGCCGTTTTTTAACTGGCGCATGATCTTGGCTGAGATGTAATCCGGAACCATACGCTTGGCAGTACATTTCGCTGCAAGCTCTGTGAGGTACCAATATTTGGAATCCTCGTGGATGTTATCCTCATCCAGCACATAGATCAGCTTCGGGAATGCAGGTGTGATCCACGCACCGCGCTCGTTCTTAACACCCTGCATACGCTGCTTCATAACTTCCTCGATGATCAGTGCAAGGTCATCACGGGTGCGTCCCTCCGGAACTTCATCAAGATACATGAAAATCGTTACAAATGGTGCCTGTCCGTTACAGGTCATAAGAGTGATCAGCTGGTACTGGATCGTCTGGATACCACTCTGGATCTCATCCTTCAGTCTGCGTTCCGATACCTTCTGGATGATCTCATCATCAAGAGGCTCACCGCAAGCCTTACGTTCCTCGATTACCTTGTTACGGATCTTCTGGCGGCTGATGTCTACAAAAGGAGCCAGATGGGCGAGAGAGAAGGACTGTCCGCCGTACTGATTGCTGGCTACCTGTGCGACGATCTGTGTGGTAACGTTACATGCGGTAAAGAAGCTGTGAGGCTTCTCAATCAGTGTCTGGCTGATAACCGTGCCGTTCTGGAGCATATCCTGCAGATTGATCAGGTCACAGTTATGCTCACGCTGTGCGTAGTAATCGGAATCATGGAAATGAATGATTCCCTCGTCGTGAGCCTTTACGATCTCCTCAGGAAGAAGAACACGCATGGTCAGGTCCTTGCTGACCTCGCCTGCCATGTAATCACGCTGGGTAGAGTTAATAGTAGGGTTCTTATTGGAGTTCTCCTGCTTGGCATTCTCATTAATCTGGTCAAGAAGAGCAAGGATGCTGTCGTCTGTGGTATTGGACTTGCGGGTAAGCTCTCTCTTGTAGCGATAGCGCACATACTTCTGTGCAACCTCATAACCGCGCATCTCCATAATGCCGGTCTCTACCATATCCTGAATATCTTCCACATTGACAGCGTGGGAGGATTCAAGGGCACGGGTGGCAATCATATCAGCAAGCGCTGTGATCTGGTAATGACTCAGCCTGTGAAGCTTAGAAACCTCCTCATTCGCTTTTTCAACGGCGTTGATGATCTTCGCCTTATCAAAAATAACTTCCACGCCATTTCGTTTAATGACGTTTGCATTGACCTCAGTACTCATTCTTTCAAATCCCTCCATATATTGTGTTTAAATCTTTGATTACATACTAGATGTTGTGCACTATCAATATTACAGTATTCTACAGAAAAGTCAAGGTCAAAACCATTGATTTTAAAAATCTGTGAAATGTGCTGAATTTTCGTCAGCAGGACAGAAGAATCATTCGGTGATCTCCGGTATAGAGTTCCTGAAATGTGCGGAATCATCGGGGTTATTCCGTATGTGAAATTTTACCGTACACAATAAAACAGTTACTGGATGACCAGTAACATGCTTTGTATGATTTCGCGCCGCAGCTGTGAACAATGTTCACAAAAACACCTGGCGGAATACTGCCTTCTGAATAGTTATGGGGCATGAACAAAGGGCTGCCCTGGGCAACCCTTTCTCGCGTCCGCATCTTCCTCTATTATACTTGGAAAAAAATAAAAATCAACCCTTGACACCACCAGAAGTGAGTCCTCCAACCAGATTTTTTTCGATTCCGACGAACAGAATCACAACTGGAACAATTGCATAGAGGGAAGCAGCAAACAGATACTGCCACTCGATCATATTGTAACCGTTGAAAATATTGATACCAACGGTGAGAGGCTTGAAGGTATCAGTGGAGATCAGTGTCAGTGCCACTGTATATTCGTTCCAGGCGTTGATAAATACGAAAATAAGCGCTGTAACGATACCAGGTGCAGCAACAGGCAGAAGGATCCTTAAAAGGGCATGTACGCGGTTACAGCCGTCAATAGTGGCAGCCTGCTCCATCTCAGGGGAGATGCTCAGGAAAGTACCGCGGAGCAGCCAGATAGCAAATGCCTGGTTAAATGCTGCGTTGATAAAGATCAGGCCGATAATGCTGTTGGTAAGATGGAACGCCATCATAACCTTGTAGATACCGATGAGAAGTACAACCGGTGCGAACATCTGGGAGACAATAACAAATCCCAGAAAAGCAGTCTGGCCTTTGAATTTCATTCTGGACAGGGCATAAGCAGCTGGGATACCGCAGACCATAGCCAGAAGAGTGGAGCCTCCTGCGATCACAATGGAGTTCATCATGTAATTGCTCATGGGAGCCAGCTTCCATACGTCTGTGAAGTTGGACCAGATGGCCTCAACAGGGAAAATAGTTCCATTCATGGAAAAGATTTCCGCGCGGCTTTTAAGAGCAGTACATACAGTTACAAAATATGGGTATAAAGTTATCAGACAGATGGCGATGATCACTACATAGAGCAATACACGCAAAACTGTGTTTCTGGTATTTTTTTTCTTAACTGAAGCATTGGTGTTTGCCATATTATTCGTCTCCTTTCTTCAGTACGGAAACCATGTACAGGCTGGCGCAGAAAAGAAGAATCAGGAAGCCGATAACAGATACGGCTGCTGCCTGTCCCTGTTTGCCGTTGTAGAAGGCCAGTTTGTACAGATAGGTAACCAGGGTGTCGGTACGGTTAGCAGGGTCACCCTTGGTTATGGTCCATATGATCGGAAAAGAGTTAAATACGTAGATAATGTTCAGGATGGTACTGATGGTAAGATTCGGACGTACCAGCGGGATGGTGATCTGGAACATTTTCTGCCAGTAACTGGCTCCGTCTACGGCTGCTGCCTCATAGTAGCTGGCATCAATACTCTGCAGACCGGAAAGTACGGTAAAGGTTACAAATGGAATGGTAACAAAAATACCGCAGGCAATTTCCCAGGCGAAATAAGCACCGGCAGTAGGAGTCCAGTTCACAGCGTGGTCAATAATGCCAAGCTTCATCAACAGTGTATTTAAGGTACCGTAATCTGTGTCGATGATGAATTTCCAGATACTTGCCTGAACGATCAGGGTTGTGGCCCATGGGAAAACAACAACGGCACGTGCAAGCTTACGGCCTTTAAATTCATTGTTGAGGAGGATCGCAAGGATAAATCCAAGGAGTGTGGAGATGCCGACTACGGCAACGGTCCACACAAGGGTGTTTTTCAGCACCATGGCAAAAACAGGGCTGCTTGTTACCTTGCGGAAATTTTCCAATCCGGCGAAGCCTTTGATCAGACCAGCTTTGCTGACGTCGCTTAAGGCCATACGGAATACAAAGATAATAGGAACCAGGATGAAAATTGCCATGAGAAGGACACTTGGCAGGATCCATACATATGGTTCCACTTTTTTGAATTTTTTCTTCACAGGGATACCTCTCTTTTTATAAAAATAGCGTTGACGCTGCGCAGACAAGCACAGAAAACGGCGTTTGTTACGCAGAAAAACAGAACCTTCTTGTGACAAATACAAGAAGCAGCGTTTGCTTCGCAAAAAGGTGGAACCTTCTTGTGCCTGGCACAAGAAGTAGCGTTTGCTTCGCAAACTTAAAAATGGACCGGACCCGTAAGTCCGGCCCATTATCTTCCTCGTAATGGGAAAAACAGTGGATTAAGATCAGCCAGCGATTTCTGCCTGAAGGTCATCCAGTAATTCCTGAACGTCGCCGCCAAGAAGAGCATTCTGCTCTACGTTGATAACGCCCTGTTTTACATCTGCCCATTCTGCTTTCGCTGTTGGATAGAATTTACAGCTGTCTAAGATATCAATCCAGCTTGCCATATCTTCGTTAGCTGCTGCGAGAGCCTCGCCGCCGGACTTGGTTGCCGGAAGGAATCCCTCCATGTCAACCCACTCTGTATAACGGGCATCATCATAGAAATAATCAAAGAATGTGGAGATAGCAGCTTTCTCATCATCTGAGTAGTCGTTATCGAAGCACATGAAGCGGTCCATAACACCTGCAGATACAGACTCGCCTGTATTGGAAGGAATGGAAGCAACGCCGTAGTTTACTTCATTTCCGCCTGTAGCAATGTAGGTAGGTAAGCTGTTCGGTGCGATGAGCATAGCAACCTTACCTGCGCCGAACATATCCTGCAGATCGTAACGGGTATCGTTAGCAGGATCGGTGTTTGTGTAACCGGAATTTACAAGATCGATTGCGTACTGGATTGCTTCAACGTTCTGCTCACTGTTCAGTGTCCAGTTACCTTCATCGTCAACAAATCCGCCGCCGTTGTTCCAGGTGTAGTATGCGAATGCTGCCTGACCTTCGTCAGTAGTCATATCGATACCCCATGGATAAATGCTGTCATCATAAGCTTTAAGGGCTTCACAAGCAGCTTTCAGCTCATCCCATGTAGTAGGAACTTCTACGCCTGCTGCATCAAGGATGTCTTTGTTATAGTACATAGCACGTGCAGATGCAAGATCCGGGATAGCCCATACAGTTCCGTCTACTTCAGACTGTGCAAGGAATGCATCGTACATCTTGCTGTAGGTCTCTTCAGAAACAACGTCCTGGATCGGAAGAAGGAGATCATCTGCCTGATAATCTGCGAATACGTCGATATTCAGGACATCAGGAGCTTCGCCATTGGCGATACGGGTATTTACTACGGTGTAGATATCGTTCCAGGAAACAACCTCTACGTTCAGGTTAATGTCCGGGTTTGCTTCATTAAATTCTGTCACGAAGTTCGCCCACCAGTCAGCAGTCTGCTGGCCATACTGTGCAGCAAT
Source organism: Ruminococcus sp. D54t1_190329_F1 (assembly GCF_015551645.1). Classification (NCBI taxonomy): domain Bacteria; kingdom Bacillati; phylum Bacillota; class Clostridia; order Eubacteriales; family Oscillospiraceae; genus Ruminococcus; species Ruminococcus sp. D54t1_190329_F1. The sequence goes on along the minus strand of NZ_JADNDC010000014.1, from coordinate 57,148 downwards.
GACGTTTATGTCTACTTTGTCTGCGGCGGATGCGGTGACCGGAGCCATGGAGAGAGCCATTGATAAAGCTGCGCCTGTTGCTAAAACCTGTTTCATTTTCATAAGTATTACCTCCCTTTAGATACGAGTTGAGGCATTCCATAGATACATCCTTGTACCAAAAGGAGTGCCTCTCTGTAGAAAATAGCATACAACAAAAACAGTCAGATGTCAACAGAAATTGGTGAAAAAAAACAATGAAAAATATCAAAAACAAAGAAAAACACAACGAAATACACAAAAGAAAAAACAAAAAACCACAAAAGCCATGGAAAAAATGTAGAGAGTAGAATAAAATAACAGATAATTTATAAAAAATTATACAAAAAACGAGAAGTATGGTACGAAATCATACAAATCAGGATTTCTTTGCTCACGAAGAAATTACGATAACCAGGATTTGGTTAAAATGTGGTTTGACATTTCAGGGGCGGATATTATACAATCATATTTAATCGAAAAAAATTCAGGAAAGGAGTATGCGGCAGTCAAAAAGAACTGAGAGGGTAAGCCCTAATGGCATGCACTGCTGCAGAACATAAAATGGAAGAATTATACGCTGCAATTGAGAAAAAAATCAAAGCTTCCGGTTATCCGCGTGAGATTTCCGGTGCAGATGTGTATGATGATATCTGCGACCAGATCGAGGGAAAAGAGAACGGAAGCTATATTCTGCTGTCCAAGTTTGAGGATGATGTAATCTTTGAGTATCATATCACGGTAATGGATGATGATTTTAATCTCGGGGTTCTTACCATGCGTACGCCTGAGGGAGTATTTGAGACCGATTTTGATGAATAAAAGAACTATAAACAAACATAGAAAGCGTGCATAAAATGAAAGTATTGGAAATTATTTTGCCCGTACTGGTAATGATCCTTCTGGGTATGGCCTGCAAGCGGCTGAAACTGCTGGATCAGAATGGAATTAACAATATGAAGCTTCTGGTGACCCAGATCATGCTTCCTGTAGCAATTTTCCATGCCCTTGCTACGGCAGATTATAATAAAGAAACCGGAATTCTGGTTGGAATCATGTTTGTAATGCTGGTTGTTTCCTTTAGCATCGGTTTTTTACTCCGCCCGCTTATGCCGGCAGAGCGTTACCGGAAATATCTGCCCTTTATGGTCAGTGTATACGAAGGCGGTTCCATGGCCTATCCTTTATATACCAGCCTTTGCGGAGCGGAGAACCTTTCCCAGATCGCTGTGCTGGATATTGCAGGTCTTCTGTTTGGCTTCAGCGTCTATATGGGAATGCTCGGACAGGTGGAAAACGGGGAAAAGATCGATCCGGGAAAACTGTTTTCCAGTGCAATACGTACACCGGCGTTTATTGCAAGTGTGTTGGGAATCATTGCCGGACTTACCGGTGTGGTGCAGAAGCTTCTTGCCGGACCGTTTGCAGGTACCTATACAAGTGTGGAGAGCATTCTCACCACTTCCATAACCTCAGTTATTCTGCTGGTGGTAGGATTCAGCATTGAATTTGATAAGAAACTTTTTTCCCCATGTATCAGGACCATTGTACTTCGTATTCTTCTTCAGGCAGTCATGATCGGGGGAGTGCTGCTGGCAATTCATTACATAGTGGGGGATCACCTGCTTTTGAACCTTGCAGTGATCAGCTACATGTCCGCTCCAGCCACATTCAGTATGCAGACCTTCCTGAAGAGTGAGGATGGAAGCGCTTATGTTTCCACCACCAATTCTCTGTATTGCCTGGTATCCATACTGGTGTATGTGGTTATGGCATTTGTAGTCTATTGATACAGAAAAAGAAAGCTTCAGACAGTATCATCTTTGATATTGTTCTGCAGCTTTCTTTTTTTGTTGGATTCAGGGAAAATATACTGCAAAGTGGGGCGTGCAGATTGCGGGAATGATTTTTCAGATACGCTCCAGAGTGTGTCTGCATGAAACCTCTCTGCTTTGCTTATGGATGAGAAACGGCTGTTTTCTGTATGCGCAGCATAATTTTAGCAGTAAAAATACCATTCTCATAAGTGAAGCTGCTGTCCCCTCCATTCTTTTCTGCAATGTGGCGGACAGACTGGATTCCCACTCCGTTTCCGGGACGCTTGGACGACTGGAAAATATGATTTTTCTCCTGTATTTTCCCTTCAAAGGTATTTTCCACCTGGATCAGGAGAAGGTGCTTATGATGAAGGTAAACCTCTGCATGGATTCTCCTGTTGAAAGGCTTTGCTTTCAGGCTGGCTTCCAGAGCATTTTCCAGAAGGTTGGAGAGGACCAGGCACATATCAATCTGGTCTATGGAAATGTGGGCTGGCAGAGCTGCATTTGCCTGGAAAGGAATGTTCTCCCGTTTTGCCAGAGCGGCATAATGGCTGATCACGCTGTCAGCCGCCTGGTTTTCACAAAAATGCAGGTCGTAGTCTGGAATTTTACTGTTTGCATTGGAAAGGTATTCTTTTATTTTTTCCAGATCTCCCTTTTCCGCAAGGGAAGAAAGCTGCAAAAAGTGATGGCGGATATCGTGTCGTGCCTGCCTTGCCTCCTCTATGGCAGAGCAAAGGTTCTCATATCGTGCCTGCTGAAGGGAGAGAAAATGATTTTCCTGCTGAAGCCTTGCATTTTTATTCAGGCTGTTGGCCATCATAAGAAACATTGTGTAAAACAGCATGAGAATTACAAGAAGCATCAGGCTGATCACAATGTAGCCCTGCAAAATACGTCCAGTATACAGAGTTCCCTCATATTTGGGAATCATAAAGAGATTCAGACCTATAAAAATCAGTGGCAGTATCCAGAAAACATACCAGGTCTGGGCTAAATTTTCGTCATCGATCATAGTGCGGGCTGCATGGGAGGCCGGGTACCAGGCGGCAGCAACGAACAGCAGACATATTACATTGTAAAAAATACCGGCACTGGTGTGAAACCAGATCTCTGTTTCCGGAAGTCCAAGTCTTTCTGCCACAATGGCATTCACTGCTCTGGAAAGGCTGTTTACACAGGCAAAGACCGCACATACTGCCAGAAAAATGCTGCCGGATTTCCAGATAGAGATAGTCAGGCTTTTGTGATAGATCAGCATCAGTACCAGCAGAGTGGGAAAAAGCACTGAGCTGGTAGGAATGTTAAGAAAGTAACAAAATCCTCCTTCCAGGAGACAGATTCCTGCCAGAAGAGGTGCAAGCCATGCAGCCAGTCTGCCGGGCGGTTGTTTCAGATATGTCTGTACCGGCAGATAGGCAAGGAACAGACCAGAAATCATTACCGTAAGCTCCAGAACAGGTCTTAATATAGTATTCATATTCAATGTCCCCTTTGAAACAGAAAATCCATAAAAGTCTGTCTTGCATTTTTAACCAGCTTCCGGCTGACGGAAATCCGGGTTTCATCGTCCAGGATAAACAGGGCTCCATCAAAATCAACAGCATGCTCCAGATTGATCACAACGCCTCTGCTGCAAAGATAAAATCTTGGATCCATTTTCAGGGATGCAGTAAAGGCTTCGAAGGACTGGCGGGTGATCAGCTCTTTGCCGCCGGTAGTGTGAATATGGATCATATGGGAAAAATGTTCTGCGTATATAATATGTCGAAACGGAACCTGTACATTGCTTCCATTTACTTTTATATCTATGTATTTTCCGGAATCCGGGATCCGGGAAAGAACCTCATCGATCAGGTCTGAAATTTCATTTTCGGGATATGGCTTCACAAGGTAGTGCATGGCACGGACCTTGAACCCATCCAGAGCATGATCCGTAGAAGTGGTAGTAAAAATTAAAAGTGCATCCGAGTCAAATGTCCGAAGCTCTCTGGCAGTCTCGATCCCATTTGCACCACTCATGTAGATGTCCAGAAAAACGACGGTGAAAGGACGTTCCTTTGCCGCAATAAGAAAATCTTCTCCATTTTCAAATTCAAATAAATTTACGTGAATCCCACGTCTGGAAAGCTGTTTCGTCAGTACGTCTGCGAGCTTGTCACGCTCTTCTTTAATGTCATCAACAATTGCAATTCTCATAATGGTTTCCTTTGTTTTGTGATAGGTTTATTATAATACCATTCGCGCCATTTTCCAACACTTCGTGACAGAATTATTGAAATATGATGTGGTTTAATTATAATAAACCTATGACTATTAAATCTGGTACCATTTAATTTCGTTTGCATCCATATGAAGCGGGAAGCTGCTGCCATCTCCTTTATAGACGACTGTATCCTGTGACTCGTAAGTATTGTTTACGACACAGTACTTGCCATTCTTTACATAAGCGTGGACCTCTACATTATAATTGGTGGAATACCATCGGTTCAGTTCGTCCTCGGCAGATGCAGACCAGAGAACCGCACGGTAGAGCACACGGCTGTTTCTGAAGCTGTATGGAAGTCCGCTGATGTAAACACCGCGGCCTTTTCCAAAGGTTTTTACTGCCATCTGTACCTCATGGTCATTCTGGATCAGGATCCGGGTTTCCGGAAGTGCAAAAATATTCTTTTTGCCCTCACCGAAGTCCACATCACCTTCTGCATCAGCCAGAATAAAGTGGTCTCTGTGTTCCTCCCAGTTGTATTTATCGGTATTTAAATTGAAGCCTCTTTCTTCTTCCACACCCAGTACATCATCCAGCTGGAAGAATTTTCCCTGCCACTGATGGGCTGCAGGCTCGCCAACTCCGATGAAACCGCCACCATTGTAAACGAACTCCTTTACAGCAGTAATAATGGTTTCATTTACCCAGTACTCGCCGCCGCTTTGCGCAGTATCCGCATCCCCTACATTGATCACAACATCAAATTTTTTCAGCAGATCCTTATCTGCCAGAATATCATCAAAACTGATAAAGGATACATCAAAGGGTGCACCGCTTAATGCCTCAATAATGCCAAAATAAGAGTAATTCTGTTTGTAATAGATTGCGTGATGTACCATATGATTACCCCAGGAACGCATGCGCCCCCAGCAGTTTAACACAGCAACACGTTTCACGCAGTAAGGAGTCACACCCTGGATATTATCATAAAGGGTGCGGAATTCCTGGCAGACCTCTTTAATGTACTGGACAAAATCCGGGAACTGAAGAGCCAGCTTCAGATATCCGCCATAACCAATTCTCTGGATGGGGCTTCTGAGAATGGCACGCCTTGCAGTTACCCAGTTTACCTTCGCCTCTTTCACCGGGTCTCCACCTTCGTGGAAGGTGTCCGGGAAAAAGTATGGAAGAAATCGTCCTTCCGTGTATTTTACATTTTTAATATCGCTGAACAGACGCAGGGTTGCACCATTTCCTACACTTCCAACCACAGCATCAAGACCGATGGAAGCAAACTCATCCATAAATGGCTCCATACCGATCCAGTGGTCACCCATGAACATCATGGCTTCTTTGCCATATTCATGGACAATGTCTACCATTTCCTTTGCAAGCTTCGCGACCTCGCGGCGCTGGAATGCCTGGAAGTCCTTGAATTCCTTGGATGGAATGCGATAGGTATTGTTCATGTAGCCCTGGTCGATAATGTATTCCGGGCGGAATGGATAGCCGACCTCTTTTTCAAACTGCTTCAGCACATATGGACTGACAGATGCGGAATAACCGAACCAGTCCACATATTTCTCCCTTGCCAGCTCATCAAAGATCAGGGTGAACTGATGGAAAAAGGTGGTGAAGCGTACCACATCCACATACTGGTGGGTATCAAGGAATCTGCGGAGGCGCTCCAGAGAATGAGCTCTTGTTTTTGGCTGGCGCACATCAAAGGTGATCTGCGGCTCTACATCTTTCCAGTCGTTTACCACTGCATTGTACATATGTACCGGATCCCACATAATATAAGCCAGGAAGCTGACGGTATACTCATGGAACAGTTTTACAGGTGTAATTACCACATTTCCGCTCGTTTCATCATAATGCCACTGACTTGCCGGAACCACTGCTCCTGTGGTACGGTCGATCACTTCCCACCACTTTGTGATATCATCGCGTGTGTTCACCTTCAGCATATCCGGGTACAGGTGGTCCATAAGGTGGATTTCCAGTTTGTCTGATGTTGCGGTGTGGAAAGAACTCATAATGTACATTTGCTGGATCTCATCCGGATTAGCCTTTGCCCAGGCATTGTCCTTTCGGGTGGTGTAGTAGGTAGCGTAGATTTTCGCACCAGTGTCCTTCAGCTCCTGTGGGAATTCGGTTCCATCACAGTCACGGATGGCATCTGCGCCCCACTCATTCATAATATCCAGTGTTTCCTTTACCACATCCAGGTTGGTAGGAATAGTAACTCTGCCTTTTTTCTGTTCCATTTTGCGACCTCGCTTTTTTTCTTTTTTATTTACAAAGGTTGTTAATATTGTTTGATAGTTGTTTTTTCTGTAATATAAGAATACGTTTTTGACAGCTGTTTTTCAACAGAGTTGTTGCTATGGTTTTTAGAAATCTTGCTGTATTTTCCGTTTCATGGTACTCTAAGTGTGCGAGTGTTTATTCCTTGTTGTCTGAAAACACTGTATTCGAAATATCGGGAGCTGACAGCGCGGACAACAAACTATAGTTTATGATACATAAGGAGAATCTATGAGTACACGTTCCTTTTCTTTTTCCAATGATAATCCACTTTCTACAGAAGCAGTTCTGGTGAATGCCTCATCCTCCAGATACGAAGAGGACTGGCCCAGCATTCCTCATACCCATGCTTTTACGGAGCTTTTTTATGTTTCCAGAGGAAGCGGCGAATTTCTTATAGAAAATCAGCGGTTTTCCATTGCCAGGGACGATCTGGTCATTATCAATCCACATATCCTGCACACGGAAACTTCTCAGAGCGCTGCGCCCCTTTCTTATTATACTGTAGGAGTGGATGGAATTAGTTTTTCTTTCCGGGATCAGAAGGAATTCCAGATTTTCAACTGCCGGAAGATTAATACAGATCTTTTGTTTTATTTCCACTCCCTTTTTCAGGAATTAGATGAGAAAAAAGAGGGTTATGAAGAGATTTGCAGACATACGCTTTCTATTCTTATTGCCCAGCTTCGCAGGATTACAGATTCCGGCTTCCAGCTGGTGCCTTCTTTTCATCCAAGTAAAGAGTGTGCACAGGTCAAGCGCTATCTGGATTCTAACTATGGGGAAGATATCAATCTGGATCAGCTGGCGGCATTAAGTCATCTGAACAAATATTATCTAAGCCACGAGTTTACACGATATTATGGGATTTCTCCCATTAATTATCTGAACCGGCGCAGGATTGAGGTTTGCAAAAATCTTCTGGAAAATACAGATCATGATATTTCTGACATTGCCCATCTTGCAGGCTTTTCTTCCCAGAGCTATCTGGCGCAGAGTTTTCGGAAATCTTGCGGTATGACGGCTATGGAGTACAGACGAAGCAGGCGTGAATAAACAGAGATATTATTTCCGCGAGGCGTTTTTTGTGAACAAGGTTCACAGAAAACCCGAGAATTGCGGCACGAAATCATCCTGCGTCAATATAGCAGATACTTAATTTTCGATGTACTAGTCACGGAGTGACCAGTAACGTTTTGGCTAAAATGCCAAAAAACAGTTGAAGACACAAGTAAAAACTTGTATAATTACTATAGTAAAAAGTGAAATCATATTAAAATCATATACAGGAGGAAACTATTATGAAAGAAGTGAATGACAAAAAAGAGAGCATGAAGCCTATGAGTCAGGCAGCTGTTGAGCTGGATGATGAAGCGTTGGATCAGGTCAGCGGAGGCCTGAAGAGGCTGGACAGCAGTTGGAAACCAGAAATAACAGAGGTTTGTAAGTTATGCGGCTCCACCAGAAACGTCCGTGGTGGTTTGTGCCTGGCATGCAAAAACAAATGCTAGAGCGTGTTTGAAAAATCATTCCCGCAATCTGCACGCCCCACTTTGCGGTATATTTCGCCCGAATTCAGTTGCCGTAGCCCGCTACGGCGCCCTCATCCGGGCGAAATCTCCCACAAATTGTGAAGCACATCTTGCAGAAAGCCTTTTTCAAACACGCTCTAACAGCAAAAGAAAGGATAAAATTAAAACGGTATTATGCTTTCACGAGAAAAAACAAAGACAGACGATCCGAGGCAGGAGGTAAATGATTATCCTGTGAAAGAAAAATATGTCTTAAGCAGATTATTGCCAGAGTATGTATCTTTATACCGGATAGATCTTAATTCCGGTAAATATGAGATACTGAGGCTGGATGAGAATACCAATGCCAGGAAGCTGGCGGAGACAGATCCCCATCCGGCTGAAATTTTTGATGAATATACGAGAAGATATGCAGACAATTTTATTCTAGATGAAGAGAAAGAAGAGTTTATAGACTGGCATCTCTGCGCAAATATGAAAAGAAGGCTTTTACATGAAGAGAAGCTTACTTACCATTACCACAGTGTTTCAAAGGAAGGGAAAGATAGCTATTATGAAGCCTATGTAGTGAAGGGAAAGACAGATGATGAGACCTTTGATGCTTTTCTTGGATATCGCAATATAGACAGTATCCTTTACAAAGAAAAGGAAATCCAGGAGAAACTGCAAAAAGCATTGAATGAGGCCAGATTAGGAAATGAGATCATTTCCTCCATTGCCAGAACGTACCAATATATTTCCAGAATTGATATCCAGGCGGATTATTTTGAGGAAATTTCCAACAGGGATGTGGAGCATCTGAAATATATTCATTCAGGTACTCTGTCTGAAAACAACAAAAGAGTTTGCCGTGGACTGGTGGCAGAAGAGTATCAGGATGCTTTTGAAAAATTTACAGATATCTCTACACTGCCGGAACGAATGAAAGACGAAGAATCCGTCGTTATGGAATACCGGATGAAGGATGGAAGCTGGCATAGTCTGCGCTTTATTGAGAAGAAAAGGGATGAGACTGGCCGCCTGACCCATGTTCTTTGTGCGATTCGAAGTATCAGTGATGCGAAGAGAAGGGAGCAGACTCTTATATACCAGGTTGCAGAAGCAAAGAAGGATGCGGCGGTTAAAACCAGGTTTCTGTCTAATATGAGCCATGATATCCGAACTCCTATGAATGGGATCATAGGCATGGTTGAACTGGCAAACCGTTATCCCAATGACCCTGAAATACAACAAAAATGCAGGGATAAGATTATGGATTCCTCCAGATATCTGGTTTCCCTTGTAAACGATATACTGGATATGAATAAACTGGAGTCGGGAGATATTGTTGATCAGGAGCTTACTTTTGATCTGACAGAAATCCTGAGCAGGATCAACACAGAAAAGCAGCTTCAGGCAGCTGAGAAAAATATAGAATGCATTGTGGATTGGGAAAAATCAGAGCTAAGTCATATATTATTAACCGGAAATTCTGTTTATTTGGAACGGCTTCTGAATGCGATTTCTGATAATGCGGTGAAATTTACAGAACCAGGCGGAAGAATCCATGTATGGTGTAAAGAGAAGTTTGCAGATGAAAAGCGGGTAGTGTATGAATTTGGCTGTGCAGATAATGGTCCTGGTATGAGCCAGGAGTTTGTGGCACATGCGTTTGACCTTTTTGCCCAGGAGAAGGAAACCAGCCGGTCGAAATATGAAGGCACCGGACTGGGACTTCCCATTGCAAAGAAGCTGGCAGACAGAATGGGCGGCACGATCCGGATCGAAAGTAAAGAGGGAACCGGCACAACTGTGATCATGACAATTCCGTTCAAAATCGGAGAAGCAGAAAAAGCCCGGAAACTGGAAGATTTTGTAAAGGACCAGAATACGATTTCCCTTGAAGGTCTCCGGGCATTAGTAGTTGATGATAATGAGCTGAACAGGGAAATCGCCAGCTTTATCCTGGAAGATAACGGGCTTCTTGTGGATTGCGCCAAAGACGGACTGGAGGCAATTGGGAAATTTGAAAAGTCCGAGCCAGGGTATTATGACGTGATTTTAATGGATATCATGATGCCAAACTTAAACGGCTGGGATACTGCCCGGAGAATTCGTTCCATGAAAAGATCAGATGCAGAGCGCGTACCGGTTATTGCCATGAGTGCCAATGCATTTGCAGAAGACATTATAAACAGCCGGATATCTGGCATGGATGAGCATCTTACCAAACCCCTTGAACCGGCAAGGCTTGTAAATGTACTTAAGGATTGTATCTGGAGGAGAAAACATAAGCTGTAAACAGGCTGTTGATCAGTGGAGGAAGGATGCGTGCAATGAGCAACAGCTGCATCCTTGATCGTTGCAAAATCAGAAAAGAAGCTTGATATTGACAAATATATGAGTTAAAATCAGAAGACATAATTCGTTTATATTTTATTGGTTTATGTCAAAAAATTTGTTAGGAGAAAACAGATATGAGTAGTAAATCTAATACACAGGCAATGGAAACGGAAAAAATCCCACGTCTTTTGGCGCAGCTTGCAATTCCTGCTGTTGTGGCACAGATCATTAATCTTTTGTACAACATTGTAGACCGTATTTATATTGGACACATTCCCGGTGTTGGCGCGGCAGCATTAACCGGTGTGGGGTTATTTACGCCAATTCTTATGCTGATTAATGCCTTTGCCATGCTCGCAGGTTCAGGAGGTGCTCCCAGAGCTGCAATTTCCATGGGAAAAAAGGATAATGCGACAGCGGAAAAGATTCTTGGAAACTGTTTCTCGCTTCTTATTCTTATGGCTGTGGCCCTTACGGTGATTTTTTTCGTTTTCGCTCCACAGCTTTTGACAATGTTTGGTGCCAGTGATAAGACCCTTCCTTATGGAGTGTCATACGCAAGAATTTATATACTGGGAAGTATTTTTGTCCTGATCGTAATGGGAATGAATCCCTTTATCACCACACAGGGATTTGCAAAGATCAGTATGATGACCACTGTGATCGGTGCGATGATCAACATTATTCTGGATCCTGTTTTTATTTTTGTATTTGACCTGGGCGTAAGCGGTGCTGCAATTGCTACTGTTTTGAGTCAGGCTGTTGGTGCCATCTGGATTCTTCGTTTCCTGTCAGGAAAAAAGACCATTCTCCATCTCAGGAAAGAGAATTTCAAATTACAAAAAAATATTATTTTACCATGCCTGGGGCTTGGAATATCCACTTTTGTCATGTTGTCCACAGAAAGTATTCTGTCCATCAGTTTCACCTCCAGCCTTTCAAGATATGGCGGAGATCTTGCGGTTGGAGCCATGACTATTATCACAAGTGTCAGCCAGCTTGCAACCTTACCGCTGCAGGGAATATGCCAGGGCGGACAGCCGATCATGAGTTATAATTTCGGTGCCGGCAATAAAGAGCGTGTTAAAAAAGCATTTTTTACGCAGTTTACAGTCTGCACGGTTTTTACCGGCTGCTTCTGGCTGATCATGCTTCTGTTTCCCAGGCTCTTTGCAGGTATTTTCTCTAATGATACGGATCTGATCACGTATACCGCATGGGCACTGAGAATCTATATGGCTGGTATTTTTTCACTGGGATTTCAGGTTTCCTGTCAGCAGAGCTTTATGGCACTGGGACAGGCGAAAGTCAGTCTGCTGCTTGCATGCTTAAGAAAACTGATCCTGTTGATTCCGCTGATCTTTATTCTGCCGCTTTTCATTCAGAATAAGGTATTTGCCGTTTTTCTGGCTGAACCAATCAGTGATATACTGGCAGCAATCATTACAACTTCAACTTTCTTCAGACGATTTGATAAAATATTGGATAGAAGATAAGAATAAAAGCCATTTGGTTGGATATGTTTCTGACGGAATGGCTTATTTTTTTGCTACGACAACCGAATTCGGGCTGAATATGGCGGAAACACATCTTTATACAATCTTAATACAGAATCCGATTCTCTTATACCATCTTTAAAGACAATTATATATAATAAGCTCCAGCAAAAAAGTAATCATTTGTAAGGAGTTTGATCATTTATGCCGAAAAAATCATATAAGAAAAAACATCTGACATCTTTTCAGCTAATAATTCTGGGATTTGCAGGAGTGATCCTTTTGGGAAGCATTCTTTTAATGCTTCCCTTTTCATCTGTAGATAGAATACCAACTCCATTTCATGAGGCTCTTTTTACAGCCACTTCTGCAGTATGCGTTACAGGGCTTGTGGTAAAGGATACCGGAAGCTACTGGTCTCTGGCAGGACAGACAATTATTCTTGTACTCATACAAATAGGCGGACTGGGAGTGGTAACGGTGGCTGCATCTGTTTCCCTTCTTTCCGGTAAAAAAATATCCCTTATGCAGAGAAGTACTCTGCAGGATGCGATTTCCGCGCCTAAGGTTGGCGGAATCGTCAGATTGACAAGATTTATTTTAAAGGGGACATTTTTGATTGAAGCTGCAGGGGCATTGTTACTGCTGCCGGTTTTTTTATGGGATTACAAGGGAAAGGGAATCTGGCTGTCAGTCTTTCATTCTATTTCCGCTTTTTGTAATGCAGGATTTGATATTCTGGGAACATCTGCAAATCCTTTTCCCTCTCTGACCGGGTATTCTGCAAATGTTCTTGTAAATGTAGTGATTATGCTTCTGATCATCATAGGGGGAATCGGTTTTCTCACCTGGGACGATATTTATACCAACAAAATGAAGTTTAAACGTTATCGCATGCAAAGCAAGATTATCCTTGTGACTACTGCATGCTTGATTTTAATTCCGATCATTTTTTTCTTCACCTGTGATTTGAAAAATCTATCCGCAGGGAATCGCTTATTAGCTGCGGCGTTCCAATCGGTAACTACAAGAACTGCCGGATTTAACACGATTGATATTTCAAAGATGAGTGAAGCCTCAAAAGCTGTTATGATATTGTTAATGCTGATTGGCGGTTCACCTGGTTCTACAGCTGGTGGAATGAAAACCACAACGTTTACAGTTCTTTTGTTAAATGCAATTGCCACATTCCGAAGCCAGGAAAATGCAGGGGCTTTTGGCAGGAGGCTGGAATATCATGTGATAAAAAATGCGGCGACAATAGCCATACTTTATTTTACGTTATTTTTTTGCGGCGGACTTGCAATCAGTGTATATGAAGAGCTTCCTCTTTTAGACTGCCTGTATGAAGCTGCTTCAGCTGTGGGAACAGTAGGACTCACACTGGGAATTACACCGAAGCTTCATATGTTTTCGCAAATTGTGCTGATTATACTGATGTATCTGGGGCGTGTAGGTGGTCTGACTCTGATTTATGCGGTGCTTTCAAGAAGAAACAGGGGAAATGCAAAACTGCCTCTGGAGAAAATAACAGTTGGATAAGAAGGAGAAAATATAATTATGAAAAATGTATTGCTTATTGGACTTGGAAGATTTGGAAGACATATTGCTATGCAGCTGAATCAGCTGGGACATGAAATTATGGCAGTTGACTGGAATGAGGAGAGAGTAGATAAAGCATTACCATTTGTGACCAATGCGCAGATTGGTGACAGCACCAATGCTGAATTTTTGCGTTCCCTTGGAATAGGAAATTACGATATCTGTTTTGTAACCATTGGAGGAAGCTTTCAGAATTCTCTTGAAACAACTTCTCTTCTGAAAGAACTGGGAGCGAAACTGGTGATATCCAGGGCTGAGCGTGATGTTCAGGAAAAATTCCTTTTGCGTAATGGTGCGGATAAAGTGGTTTATCCGGAAAAGCAGGTTGCAAAGTGGGCCTCGATCCGTTACACAGATGATCATATCCTCGACTATATGGAGGTGGATGCATCCCATGCGATTTTTGAAGTGGAAGTTCCAGAAGAATGGGTTGGAAAAACAGTAGGAGAACTGGATATCAGAAAACGCTACAATATTAATATTCTGGCAGTAAAAAATGAAGGAGAATTTGGTATTGCAATTTCACCGGATACGTATTTTGAAGAGAATCATAAATTACTGGTATTAGGGGAATACAGAGCCCTTCAGAAATGTTTCCGAATATAATATAGTCATTTGTTATAAAGAGGCTGCTATAGAGGTGAAGACAATGGCAGAAGGAATATTGGCTGTTACTGTATTTTGTTTGTTTGGACTTGGATTTTATATTGCAAATAAAGCAGATCAGTTTTGGGGTGAAATTCAGGAAAATACGGAAGAAAAACAGCAGTCATCGAAGATATTGTTTTTGAATACTCTTTCGGATGAAGAATTGTTAAGAGAGATTCATGAGTGTAAAATTGAATATAAGGAAGCTGAAATTATAATTCTTGATGGACAGTCCGGGTATGAAAAAAAGGATTTTGACCATAATACAGTCGCATGATATAATTGCAAAAACGGCAGAAAAGGGGACTGGCAGGATGAGTCTGGGAATTGAAGAGGATAATAAAAAAACAGACGAACCGGATATTGATATCCATATTATTCCGGATACGGTCAAAACAGAAAACTATCAGAAACGGTCATTTACATGGTATATGGAAAAACCGTCTGCAAAGGATTATTTTCTGACAGTTTTTATATTTGCAGTATGTACTTTGATTGGTCTGCTGTTTCAGAAGCTGGATTTCACAGATACAAATATTGTAACCATATACATTTTGGGAGTTTTGCTTACTTCCATTGTGACAGATGGTTATCTATGCAGTGTGGCCGGTTCTTTCTTAAGTGTCTTTTTATTTTGCTTTTTTCTGACAGAACCAAGGATGTCTTTTCAGACCTATGCGGTGGGTTATCCGGTGACCTTTTTCATAATGCTAATTTCATCCGTACTTACAGGGGCACTTGCGGCGAAGCTGAAAACACATGCAAAGCTTTCTACACAGCTTGCCTTTCGTACACAGATTCTGTTTGATACAGACCGTTTGCTGCAAAAGGCTAAAGGAGAGAGAGAAATTCTTGATGTCACCTGTACACAGCTTCTTCGTCTGCTAAACCGCAATATTACAGCATATGTAGTAGAAAACGGAGCTTTATCAGCGGGAAAGCTTTTTTCCGGTGAGGAAAGAGAGGACGCGGAAGATTTTTTAACACCTGAAGAACAGAAGATAGCCAGATGGGCCTATGAAAACAGACAGCGTGCCGGTGCATCCACACATCATTTTCCACATGCCAAATGCTTATATCTGGCAATTCGGAGCGGGAACAATGTTTACGGTGTAATAGGAATACCGCTGCAGAAAGAAACACTGGACTCTTTTGAATACAGTATCCTGCTGTCCGTGATAAATGAATGTGCACTTGCAATGGAAAATGCCCAAAATGCTATGGAAAAAGAAAAAAATGCAGTGATAGCCAAAAACGAACAGCTGCGGGCAGATCTTCTTCGGGCAATTTCCCATGATCTTCGAACTCCTCTTTGCTCCATTTCAGGTAATGCAGATATGCTTCTTAGCAACAGTGAACGGCTGGATGAAGCTACAAAGCATCAGATCTATACGGATATTTATGATGATTCTGAATGGCTGATCGGAGTTGTGGAGAATCTGCTTTCCGTTACCAGGCTAAATGATGGAAGACTGAAATTCAAATTTACAGATCAGCTGTTAGATGAGGTGATCGCAGAGGCTCTGCGGCATATCAGCCGGAAGCATGACGATTATAAAATCGTAACTGACTGTGAAGAACTTGTTCTTGCACGTATGGATGTCCGCCTTATTATACAGGTTCTGGTAAATTTAATTGACAATGCCATAAAATATACGCCGCCAGGTACTGTAATCAGAATCCGGGGAACTAAAACAGATGGAAAAGCGCAGATAAGCGTGGAGGATAATGGACCTGGGATTCCGGAAGAAATGAAGCCGCATATTTTCCAGATGTTTTATACCGGCAAAACAACAGTTGCGGATAGTCACCGAAGTCTGGGACTGGGGCTGGCGCTTTGTCACTCTATTATAGAAGCCCATGACGGAACCCTGATTCTGACGGACCATGATCCCCATGGATGTAATTTTACTTTTACTTTACCCTTAAGTGAGGTGACATTGAATGAATAAAACATTAATTCTGGTGGTTGAGGATGACAGACCTATAAGAAACCTGATTGTTACGACATTAAAGACACATGACTATAAATATCTGGCAGCAGAAAACGGCTCTTCGGCCATTTTGGAAGCATCTTCTCATCATCCGGATATTGTCCTTCTGGATCTCGGGCTTCCTGATATGGAAGGAGTAGAAGTAATAAAGAAAATCCGTACCTGGTCGAACATGCCGATTATTGTGATCAGTGCCAGAAGTGAGGATACAGATAAAATTGAAGCACTGGACGCTGGTGCAGATGATTATATTACGAAACCGTTTTCTGTAGAGGAATTGCTTGCGCGTATTCGTGTTGCGCAAAGGAGACTTGCAATAACGCAGCCAGGAGAACAGCAGGAAACATCTGTTTTTAAAAATGGTGAATTAGAGATCGATTATTCGGCTGGCTGTGCATATCTGAAGGGTGAAGAATTACATCTTACTCCTATTGAGTATAAGCTGCTTTGCCTTTTATCCCGTAATGCGGGAAAAGTATTGACACATACATTTATTACCCAGCAGATCTGGGGGCGGTGTTCTGAAAATGACGTTGCTTCCCTCCGTGTTTTTATGGCGACACTGCGAAAAAAACTGGAGCCAGAAAAAAATGGTGTGCAATACATCCAGACGCATATTGGAATTGGGTATCGTATGATCAGAATTGAAAGCAATGGTCTGGCCAGGTAATTATTCTCTTAAAAATCATTCTTGAATTATCTTCCTGTTTGTGATAAAATGCCTATTTACAAAAAAGCGGAGGTGCTATATGACATTTTATCAGGAACTTCAGTTGAATCAGGCAGGTTCAAAAGACCTGCTGAAAAAAAGTGAGACCGCAAAAGAAAAAATATATCATCTGTTTGTATATATGGCGAAGGTAGCGGTCACGATGGCATTTTGTTTTTTATTTGTTACTATTTTCAGTATTCTGCTTGGAAATGAGAACAGTATTGTAGGAGTCGTTGTCTTATTATGTCTTATGGTATTTCGAAATGCCGATCTCGGAATCCATACCGGACAGTCTACCATACTTCTGGCTTTGTTTTTCGCAGTTATGACTGTGTGTCCACATCTGGCAAATCAGCTTTCCCCGGTACCGGGAATGCTGTTAAATATTGCTGCATTGGCAGTGCTGATTCTGTTCGGCTGTCATAATCCATTTATGTTTAATCAGTCCACACTCGTTCTTGGATATCTGTTGCTGTATGGATATGACGTAACAGGGAAAAGCTATGAGATGAGACTGGTGGGAATGGCAGCAGGAGCTGTACTTACCTGTCTGGTATTTTATCGGAATCACAGAAACCGGGTTTATAAAAGAAAGATACAGGATGTACTGCAGGAATTTGATCTCTCTTCTTCCAGGACAAAATGGCAGTTATGCCAGATCCTGTGTGTACCGGCTGTACTTTGTATTGCAGAGCTTTTTAAAATGCCACGTGCAATGTGGGCAGGTATTGCAGCTATGTCAGCGATCTTACCGTTTATGGAAGACATGCAGTACAGAGTGAAGAAAAGAATTGTGGGAAATATTGCAGGAGTTCTTTGTTTTACAGCATTGTATTTCCTGCTTCCGTCATCCATCTATGCATACATAGGAATCCTTGGTGGAATCGGTGTGGGATTTTCTGCAAAATATGGCTGGCAGGCTGTATTTAATACATTTGGCGCTTTGGCTATCGCTGCAGAGAGTTATGGATTAAAGGGTGCAGTCAGCCTCAGAGTGATTCAGAATGTATTTGGTGTTGTTTTTGCTCTGGTATTTTGCGCTGTGTTTTATTGGGGTATGTCAAAAAAAATGGCAGGAGAAAACTGATATAAGTAGCCATTTGGTTGGATGCAATTCTGACTGAATGGCTTATTTTTATGCAATAGAAAATATAAAATTTCAAAAATATATACGCTGAAATCAGCCTATTGCAGTATACGAAATCTCAATAACGTGGTATAGTTAGCTTAAAT
The DNA here is from genome assembly GCF_015551645.1 of Ruminococcus sp. D54t1_190329_F1. Lineage (NCBI taxonomy): Bacteria > Bacillati > Bacillota > Clostridia > Eubacteriales > Oscillospiraceae > Ruminococcus > Ruminococcus sp. D54t1_190329_F1. The sequence goes on along the minus strand of NZ_JADNDC010000014.1, from coordinate 39,252 downwards.
AGGCTTTTTAGAAAACATGCCGTATTTCATATGGCTTCCTGTAGAGCATTGCATCCGCGGTACCTATGGTTGGGAAATCAGGGAGGAGATTGCAGAGCTTCTGGAATCTGGTCCCATTGATAAACCTACCTTTGGAAGCCATTTTTGCCGGAAGTGCCAATCATTGTAGATTCGCTCTGTTGCGCAGGAGTAACGCCAGAGAGTCATGAACTGGCTCTGGAAGCCATGAAAGCGTGTCAGATCAAGGTTATTTAAGCAATCATGATATCTGGGAAAGGTGATATTATGCATTATATTAGAATTACAAAAGAAAACATTGACAAGGAACATATCTGCTGTGCTATGTCAGGAAAAAACAGTATCGTAAAAAAAGAGTGGTTAAAACAGCGTTTTGAAGAAGGACTGGTTTTTTATCGGAGTGCAGAGCGCGGAAAGTGTTTTATTGAATATATTCCTGCAGAAAATGCATGGGTGCCCATTGATGCAGACGGATATATATATATTAACTGCTTATGGGTTTCCGGTTCCATGAAGGGACACGGCTATTCCAATGATTTGCTGAATGAATGCATTCGTGATGCAAAAGAACAAGGGAAAAAGGGAATCTGTATTCTGTCTTCAGAAGGGCGAAAGAAAGAATTTCTGGCAGACCCGAAGTATTTAAAATTTAAGGGATTTTCTGTTGCAGATACTTCGGACTGCGGAATCACTCTTATGTATTTACCATTTGACACAGATACTGAGCCGCCAAAATTCAAAGAATGTGCAAGACACCCGAAAGTAGAAGAGGAAGGATTTGTTCTTTACTATACAGATCAATGTCCCTTTACCTGTTACTGGGTGCCCCGTGTGGCGGAAGTGGCAAAAGAACACAATATTTCTTTCAGGGTAATTCATGTTACAAGCAGAGAAGCCGCACAGAACGTTCCTGCACCGGTGACAACGTATGCACTATTCAGAGATGGAAGATTTCTGACACAGGGAATACAGTCTGATAAAAAATTTCTGGCTCTTGTAGGCCGGGAATCTGATAGAAAATGAATCGGGATTATTAAGGAGAGAAAAAATATGGTAAAAATTATTTCAGACAGTACCTGCGACCTTTCGCAGGAATTATTGAGAAAATATGATATTGACATTCTTCCGCTTCATATTCTTCTGGGTGATAAGGAATATGAGGATGGAAAAAACATTACCCCGGATCAGATTTATACCTGGTCTGACGCAAATAAGACAACGCCTAAAACTTCTGCTCCTGCCCTGGCAGATGCCATGGAACTTTTCCGCCCATATGCAGAGGCTGGAAGGGAAATTGTCTGCTTTTCTATTTCAGCAGGTATGTCCACCTCTGGAAATGTGATGCGCCTTGCTGCTGAAGAGCTGGGGGCTTCTGACAGGATAAAGGTAATCGATTCTGCAAATCTTTCTACAGGTATCGGTCTTCTTGTAATAGAGGCTGCAATTATGGCAAAGAATAACCGGACAGCTTCCCAGATTGTTTCTGAGATAGAGAGGCTAAAGCCAAATGTGCGAGCAAGCTTTGTGGTTGATACCCTCACCTATTTATACCGCGGTGGACGCTGCAATGCAGTAGCGGCTATGGCCGGAGGTATTTTAAAACTGCATCCCAGGATTGTAGTAGAAAATGGCGCCATGAATGCTTCTAAGAAATACCGGGGGAAAATTAATTCTGTTATCATGGACTATGTTAAAGATATGGAAAAAGATTTAAAAAATGCGAGACCAGAACGTGTATTCATAACACATTCTGGCTGTAAACAGGAAACTGTAGAGAAAGTGCGGGCTTATCTGGAAGAGCTTGGCGTTTTTGATGAGATATTGGAAACCAGGGCAGGTGGTGTTATATCAAGTCATTGTGGACCTGGCACATTAGGTGTGTTGTATATTGCAAAATCGTAAAGCATGCCCCCCTTTTTATAAAACTGCACAGTATAGTTTTTCATTTGGCTTTGTAATTGTTATTCATCCCTGACACACTTCCATAAATTGCTCAGCTCGCTTTTTTCCTGGCTTTTGATAAATTCATCAACCCCAATCATGGCAGTATCACCAAAATCATCAAAAGCGCTTGCAGGAGTCTTACAGAAAACAAATCGGATACTTGAAACATCGTAATTTGGTGATTCGTCGAAGTGCAATGCAACATCCTTTGCTCGCCGAAGGCTGTTGATTGCTTCTTCTTTTTTACACAGCGACAGCAGAACATCCGCTCGCAGTGCCCAAAGAAATGCTTCGCTTTTGTCCATATATCCCTGTTTTTCGGGATCTTTTAGCCCGGGATAAAAGGCAAGAGCCCAATCCACAAGAGCTAGAGCATTTGCATAATCTTTTGTCTTACAGAAAACATTCATATATCCCACCACAATTTCAAAGTGCGTCACAGTTAAATCTAATAATGCCCTCGATAAAAAGGGAAGTGCTCCCTCCGGATCATTGCAAGAGGATGCAAGCACCATTCCAATCGAAGAGTGGTTCAGCCGACATGGATTGTTCTCTTTCAATAATGCAATTCCTTTGTCATATTCCCCAAGCGCAAAATGGATTTCAGCCATTTCCCTGCGAACAGAAACATCACTTATCTCCGGATCTTTGTTTTGTCCGATCAGTATACATGCACGTTCACAAAGGGAAAGCGCCTTCTTTGAATAAGCAGCATTCTTTTGCGTCAGTCCTCTTAAACGGTAGATTCTGGCACTGTAATAAACAACATCAAAACAATTCGGATAACACTGTAATGCCTTTTCAACATCAGAAAAAACATCCTCAGTATCTCTGTCGTGAGAATACTGCTTCAGCCTTGTAATTACAGTTTCTCTGTTATTGTTTCTAAACTGGTATCCGATAAGCGCATCGATAGACACCTCAAACAGATCTGCCATCTCCGCAATCAGGTTTAATTCCGGCGTCGCCACACCCCGTTCCCATTTTGAGACAGATGCAAAGGTAACGCCTAAAGCTTCCGCTAACTGCTCCTGTGTCATAGCGTGTTCTTTTCGCAACTTGCTTATATTTGCAGAAAGTGATAATTTCATCTTTGGTACCTCCCTTTTTCTTTATATCTATATTTTACTGCAAATTTGCAAATAAGGAAGGTATCAAGAGTACAATTAGTTTAGTTTTTTTTGGACTGTTAGTTTAGCATTTGCATAGTCAGCTTATCATAATTATTTATGCGAAAATGAATTATTGGGGGATATTTTTGTTTTCTATGCGTCTAATAGATGTAAAGAAAAAGCTGGCCGGCATGAAAAAGAGGTGGTATTTAAATGACAAAAGAACAACTGGGAAATCTGGTCCTGGATTCGGAAAGACAATTATACTCAACTGCAAAAACAATCTTATTCAGTGACCAGGACTGTGCAGATGCTATCCAGGAGACAATTGTAAAAGCTTTTTCCAAAATAGACACATTAAAAAACGATAAATATGCCCGTACCTGGTTGATCCGAATTTTGATCAACGAATGTTACAACCTCGTACGTAAGTCCAGTAAGTTTATTTCGTTTGAAGATCTGGAGGACAGACTGGAAATGGAATCAGAAAAGTCAAAGGATTACAGCGAATTGTATGCCGCTGTAAATTCCTTAAAAGAGGAGCTGCGTTTGCCCGTTATTTTGTATTACATAGAAGATTTCAGCGTAAGAGAAATCGCCCAGATCCTTGAAATATCGGAAGGTGCTGTTCAGAAGAGACTTGCAAGGGCAAGGGGAAAATTAAGGCAGGAATTGCAGGAGGTGCTGGTATGAGATTAGAAGATATGAAAAGCGATATTCCCGAAACACCGGATTTTATCCATAAAATGATTCAAAATGAGGTTGCAAAGCAGATACAGGATACAAAGGTGATGAATCTTCAAAGAAGAAAAACATGGACGATTCCCAAAATCGCAGCTGTAGCAGCTGCTTGTACGCTGGCAGTTTCCACAGCAGCATATGCAGGTGTAAATCTGTATCACTGGTTTCTGGAGAAGCAGGGCGCTTATGGTGTAGCGGTTAAAATTGATGCCGATAGCATGGCAAAGGAAACCATGCTTCCAGATGAGGTTCCAAAGGTAAATCTGTTTGCCAGATACATTCCAAAAGGCATGAGCTGGAATGACGAGTATCATCTTCAGTATCCGGAACATGAACAGACCGGCGGGTTTAGCTTTGCATCTGTTCTGTTGGATAAAAATGATCTGGGACAGGTTGTGCAGGATCAGAATGTTATTGATAGCGAGGAGCGTACATTTGGAGAATATCAGGGAGTATACCTAAAGTATAATAGCATCGCCAAAAGTGGAACTTTTAACCAGAGAATTTACCTTGTCTGCCCGGATTTATACCGTGTGATTATGATCTACATAGGAGATGACGTATCAAAAGAGGATGCCATAAAGGTGGCTGAGAATCTGGTGATTACGGGAAACACAACTATGGTAAAAACTGCCGGGATGCCTACCTGGAGTGAAGACATGATAGCTGAAAAGATAGAAAATGATGATGATGAAATAATCACTTCTGTAAATGAGAAGGAGCTGCCTGTTTACCAGATCGGTGACACCTTTGATCTGAATGCGACTGGGGAAGACACAAATGGTGAGTATCTGACGAAAACCATTTCTGCAAAGGTGGATTCCATCCAGATCGCAGATGACCTTCAGCTTCTTGAGCCTGACAAAATACCGGAGGAATGGACAGAAGCAATTGGGGCTGATGGAAAACTGTCTGCAAATACATTGAATTATGTAAAATCTGGTGATGGAATCAATTCCCTGGATGAGATTGTGAAGTCAGAAGCTGTGAACCAGAAACTGGTTTATGCCACAGTGACCTATACAAACAATTCAGATGAGGAAATCGACCATATGCTTTATCTTGGTGCTTTGCTAACCATGACAAAGGAAAATGGAAGAGTACAGATTTACGTTCCAACGGAACAGTCCGGCGATGGCTATGACCGCATCACCTGGGATGGCATGGCAAAGACCGGAGAAATGGTTTATTATAATGTCTCTGAAAATTATGGCAATGGCGGAAACTACATTTCCTCTATAAAGCCAGATGAAAGCGTGCAGCTGAACATGGCCTGGATCGTAAATGAAAATGACCTGGAAAATCTGTATCTTAATGTAACCGGTGATGGAGCCTCGTATGAGTTTTCTGAAAATATACTAAAAAATGGACTTGTAGATATTCGCAAATAATAGTTTAAATATGTAAAAAACGAAGCAAATTAACCATTTCCGGCAGTCAACAGCTGTCGTGTTAAAAGTCCCGGAATGCCAGTAATGTGGATTCCGGGACTTTTGGATAAAAACTAAAAAATGGTTGTCTCACGTTTAATTAGAGTGGGTAGTACTGTTTTGTGAATGGGGGTCTCCATAATAGCTGGGCGACGCTTTTTACGGTTTTTCATCTGCATGACGAGGATATCCATGGCTTCTTTAGTAAGAACATCGATTTGCTGATGTATCGTGCTGAATGGTATAAGGTATTCTGACGCAATCGGTGAATCGTCAAAACCAACAACCTGATAGGTTGGAGGTAATTCTCCGTATTTCTTTAGAACCAAATTTAAAAAAATAGATGCCAAAGGATCCTGACGCAGGACTTTCACTTATTCGAATCTATGATCAACTGAAAAATTATATTGGAAAAGAACTTTACTTTGTGATAGAAAACGGAAATGAAACAGGCTTTTCTTTTATCAATGTGGATGATTTCAGGACTTCTATGACGGAAAAATATGCCCTGCTCCGATACGAAGTTATGATGCCAAAGCAATCAGGCTACCGGATGGGACAAGTATGAATCGAGCAAATCATATATTGCTGGGCTGGGCAGAAACACGAAATACCAATGTAATTGATCCTGCCACCAATGAAGATGCTTACGCACAAATAATTTATATGCCAGGTAGTTCATATCCGATTCAGGATAAAGATGTTACATTGTATGCAGTTTAGGCACAAAACAGTGGAACGCTGATGGAAGATATTACGATTGCGGTAAGAAATGATGGCAAGGTACCCTCAGAACCCGCCATTTAAATAGCGTTTTTCGAAATCAGAAATGAAATCGAGAAACGCTTCTTATTTCCGCAATTTTGCTTCGTCCTGTAAATTTCAGTGTACCTATTCTTTTGGGTCAGATCATATCGTAAAGGAAAATTATTGGATTAAACATAATTTTACTGGCTGTAATGATAGTGACAATGAAATTCTTTTACTATATTCTGATAATGTAAAGATTGCATAATATTGATTGTGGAAAGGGGGCAGCAGAATGAAGAAAAGGATATTGACTGTGGTGATTGCAATCGCAATACTGGCAGGAATTGCGGTACCGGTAAGGGCAGAAGAAACTGTTCCGGAAGAAGCCGTGGAGTGCCTGACAGAGATGCCTTATGAAGCATTACCGGAAGAAGAGTTTGAGTTTGATGAAGCAAGCAGAACGATTACTGCGTATATCGGAACATCTGTGGATGTTATTATACCGCGTACGATTGGTGGTGTGCCGGTAGAAAATATTTCTTATAATGCTTTTGAATGTGCAAGAGATTATGTGCATTCGGATATGGCAACCAATCAGAAAGAAGGCGAGTGGCTGCCAATGCGCTGTCTGATTCTGCCGGAGACATTGAAGTCTATAGAGGACAGTGCTTTTACCCACTGCCATGATCTGGAAACTGTGATTTGTTATGCACCTCTGGAAAATACGAATAAAGGTTTATTTGAGGAATGTAAGGGATTGAAAACAGTGATTTTTGTGAACGGGGTTGGAGAGATGGACAATTACCTGTTTAATTACTGTAAGAATTTGAAGACCGTATGGTGGAAGGGAAAGGTAAACAGAATCGGGGTACAGTGTTTTGGAGCTACAGGTTTGGAGCAGTTCTGTGTGAATGCGAAGAATATTGACAGTTGTGCATTTATCGGATGTGAAGATTTGAAGGAAATACACATTCGCAGCGGAGTTGAGAATCTTAATATGACAGCATTTGCAATGCTGACAGGAATCGAAACAATTTGTCTGGAAGGGATTGATCCAGATGTAATGGAAGCAGACTGGGTGAACTTACAGAACAGCACAGTTACTATCCTGGTGCCAGAGGATACTACTGATGAACAGCTGCAGCTTGTGACTCAGAAGTTTGCAAGTGCATATATAATTATAAATAAATCCCAGGTACAGAAGGGTAGCTGCCAGCTGTCGGAGAATCCAATGCCGGATATTGATGGCATAGTTGGTGAATATGGTATTTAACCGAATCAAGTAGCGAAGCGGACCTGGAATATCCGCTTGACAGGGAAATCTGATTAACCGTCGAGGTACATTAACATTGTATACATGAAAAGATCCCAGTAAAGTGGAGGTGTTTTAGCCATTCGCTTTGCAAAGGGATCTTTTTCTGATTTGCATACTCAAATATCTGCAAAAACAGGTTATTTTGATCCGAAGAATATAGAATAGTTAAGCTATATATGATAATATAAAGATATCATACACATAGGAGCTTCGATAATTTGAACACAGGTCACGAAGCGACTGCGTTCATGAGCAAGTAGCAAAGCGGACCTGGAATATCCGCTTTACTTTCTCAGAAAGGAAAACAAATGAGAAAAGCAATCGCATATGCATCTGTGCATCATGGAAATACAGAAAAATTAGTAAAGCGCATAGCAGAAGAGTGTCAGGTTGATTTGATTGATGCTGTAAAGCAGCCAAATGCAGATCTGAGCAGCTATGATATGATTGGTTTTGCATCGGGAATCTATTTTTCGAAATTTCATCAATCATTATTGGGATTTGCGGAGAAAAACTTACCAGACAACAAAAAGGTATTTCTGATTTGTACTTATGGTGGAAATGCGAACTATAAATCCATAGAGCAGATTTTGAGTAAGAAGCATTCTAAGGTAATTGGAAAATTCGGATGCAAGGGCTATGACACATTTGGTCCATTTAAACTGGTTGGTGGAATTGCAAAAGGGCATCCAGATGATGAAGATATTAAAAATGCAGTTGAGTTTGTAAAAGGATGCCAGATAAAACATGGTTGATAGTATTTCTTGATTTTAGAGATGGAAATATTGCGATTGGGGAAGGAAAATGAGGATAAATTAATCTGTTAAAAGGAGAGCGAAAATGATGATTAGAGACGCAAAAGAAAAAGACATTCCGAGAATTCTAGAGTTATTAAAACAGGTGCTGCAAATTCATGCAGACATAAGGCCTGATATTTTTATTCCGGGTACAACAAAATATACCATAGACGAATTGAGAGAGATTTTGAAGAATAAAGAAACACCAATATATGTTGCAGTAAATGAGGCTGATGTTTGCGTAGGGTATGCATTTTGTCAGTTACGGGAGCAACCTTTTTCAAACAATATGGTTCCATTTAAATCTCTTTTTATTGATGATCTGTGTATTGATCAGGAAGCACGAGGTCAGCATATTGGTGAAAGCCTGTTTGAATATGTAAAAAACGAAGCAAAGCAACTGGGCTGTTATGAAGTGACATTGAATGTATGGACAGGAAATACTTCAGCAGAAAAGTTTTATGAGAAAATGGGAATGCGAACAAAAGAAAGACAAATGGAATACATATTATAAGTCCTGTTTTTATGGTATTATTAAAAAACAATGTGGACTGGATATCAGATGGAGGAACCTATGACAGAAAGAGAAAAAATGCTGGCAGGAGAATTGTACGATTGTGGAGATGCGGAACTGCTGACACAATGGCATAAGGCAAAAGATCTGGTAAGAGATTATAATCAGACGAATTCTGCGGATGCAGATGAAAAAGAACGAATTCTGAATGAACTTCTTGGCGGAAAAGGCAAAAACTTATGGATAACGGCTCCTTTTTACGTTGACTATGGTAATAATATCTACTTCGGAAATAACTGTGAAGTAAATATGAATTGTACTTTTCTTGATGACAATATAATTCGTATCGGTGATAATGCCTTAATTGCACCGAATGTACAGATTTATACGGCATTTCATCCGACAAATGCCATAGATCGCTTCGGGATACCTAAAGAAGACGGCTCATTTGAATTTTGTAAAACACAAACAGCACCAGTTATCATTGGTAATAATGTATGGATTGGTGGCGGAGCTATTATTTTACCGGGCGTTACCATCGGGAATAATGTTGTGATTGGAGCAGGCAGTGTTGTAACAAAAAATATTCCCGACAATGTGATTGCTGTAGGCAGTCCTTGCAGAGTGGTCCGTAGGAATCAGTAACAAACATGTTTTATCCAGATAAATATACAAGTGGGAGATATTATGCCTGAAATACAGAAGAAAATTGAATTACTACAGAAAATTGCACATCGATTTAATGAGGCAAATATAGAGTGGGCTTTAGGCGCATCTATGCTGCTGTACTTTAAAGGGATTATTTCAGAATTTCATGATATTGATTTAATGATCTCTGTTCATGATGCTGAACAGGTCCGGACGATTTTATCAGAAATGGGAGAACTTCACGCACCGATTTGATTTCCGGTATTATTGCAGTTATATCGGTATTGGTAGGAACTTATATGACGTCAAGTGGAATCAAAAACTGTAAATAAAAGATTTTAGGGTTAGGAGGGATTAATAGAACTATGAGCAAAAGATTGCTGGTAGAGCAGAAGCATACAAAAGCGGGAATAGAGTTTATCAAAGAAGGTCTGGAAGAGTTTGGCATAGAGAAAAAGCAGACCATAAAGACAATGCTTTTAGTAGAGGAAGTATTGGTGAAATTAAGGGAGCATGCCAAAGACCCTGATGAAAATATCTGCATTATTTTGAATAAAAGGTTTGGCAGGGTATATGTGAATCTGTCACTCCGTGGTGAGAAATTCCAGTTTATTTATGGTCATACCATAGAAGAAGTACTGGACCAGGAAAATGATGATCTTCAGAGCGCACAGGAAAAAGAAGAAAAAATAATCCGGGATGTCCTTCTCAAGGCGAATGAAGAAAGACTGCGCTATAAAAACAAGAACAACATGAACCTGGTAGAAATTACAGTACAGAAAAATCCCCATGCCATGGTATTACATACAATGCTGGCTTTAATAGCTGCAATCGTAATAGGTGTATTGATGAAAGTGTTTGTACCTTCAGGCGTGAACGAAGCACTGAACAATACTATTTTTACATCTATCAGCACAATGTTCCTGAATGCTTTGAAGATGATTGTAGGCCCGGTAGTATTTTTCTCCATAGCATGCTGCATTTCCCAATTTGGAGATCTGAAAGAAGCCGGACGTATTGGTGGAAAAGTCATGGGCTTTTACCTGCTTACCACGGTTCTGGCAATTCTTACGGCAACAGGTGTGTTTGAATTATTGAAGCCAGGTAATCCAGAGCTTGCGGCAAAACTGGCTGGAGATGCAGCTACGGTGTCGGTTTCGGATGTAAGTATTTCAATCAAGGATACAATTGTAGGAATCATTCCGGCAAACTTTGTAAAACCGTTTTTAGATTCCAACATGATGCAGCTCATCTTTTTGGCAGTTCTGATTGGAATTGCATTAGAGAAGATCGGGGAGCATTCCAGATTATTAAAGGATATATTCGAAGCATGCAATGACCTGTTCCTGAAGATTACAGTGATGCTGGTACGCTTCATACCTGTTGCAACCTTTTGCTCCATTGTATCGGTTGTATTAAAGACAGGACCGGATGTGCTGTTGTCCATGCTGGCCATGCTGGGAACTTTTGCAGTAGGAATCGTGGCGATGATCATTGTATATTGTATATTACTTGGAGTAATCGGCCGTTTGAATCCGATTCCCTTTTTGAAAAAATACAGTCCCACAATGCTTCAGGTGTTCGGCATGGCTTCCAGTAATGCGGCGATCATTGTGAACATGGATGCCTGCGAGAATAAACTTGGTATATCAAAGAAAATCTATTCCCTGTCTATTCCCCTGGGGGCAACGGTAAATATGGACGGAACCTGTATATATCTGGTGATATTTGGCATGGCACTGGCAAGAGTTTTCGGTGTTGATATCAACGGTGGAATGATGCTGTCTATGTTTTTCTCCGTGTTTGTTCTTTCTGTAGGTGCGCCAGGAGTTCCAGGAGCGGGGCTTGTATGCCTGTCTGTACTTCTGACACAGTTGAATGTTCCGCTTGCAGGAATCGGACTGGTCATGGGACTGGACTCCCTGCTTGGAATGATGCGTGCAATGAGCAACAGCCTGGGCGATGTGACAGCATCCCTAATTGTTGCAAAATCAGAAAAGAAGCTTGATATGGAAAAATATATGAGTTAGATTGAAGAAACTATAAAAAATAGGTATTAAGCTTTCGTATAGAAGCTACATGCCAATCCATGGTTTATGTCAGGTACATGCACTTGCTTATAATATATTTAATTAGTTTAGATGATTGGCGTTATCTGCAAATATGAGAAAACAACGCATAGAATTTTTCCAATTTTTAAATTTTCGACGACGGTCAGGACGGTGATTTATACTACAAATACCATTGAATCCCTGAATTCTACCTACCGGAAACTGAATCGCCAGAGAAGCGTATTTCCAAGCGATACAGCTCTATTAAAGGCACTGTATCTTGCCACATTTGAAGTTACCAAGAGATGGACCAGTACGATCCGGAACTGGGCACAGGTGTATGGTGAACTGAGTATTATGTACGAAGGGCGCCTTCCAGAGTAACGAATAAACAGGCGAATAAGACGGGCGGAAAACCGTCTGCTCTCACAAAGTTCTTCCTCAGCTTAGCATCCCATTTCCTTCGTACGCCACACCCCCACGCAGTGAATAGCCTCTCACGGCCCCTCTTCCAACGCGGAGACGTATAGTGGTGTCATGAGCAGGAATTAAGGTGTAGGTGACATTCTTCCCCTCCCATTTAAGATCCACGCGGATGTTTCCGCGGGCAATGAATCCCGTGGCTTCCCCGTTTCTCCAGGAGGGTGGGAGCGCAGGGAGAAGGACAAGCTCTTCGCCCTGGCTTTGAACCAGGATCTCGGCAACAGCAGCACTGTAACCTAAGTTTCCGTCAATCTGGAACGGTGGGTGTGCACAAAATAAATTGGGATAGATACCACCTCTTCGTATTCCCATTTCTTCCATTGGATCTACTACATAAAACAGGTTTTTCATAATTTTCTCCACATGAGCGCCATCCTCCATACGGGCCCACATCAGAACCTTCCAAGCCAGACTCCATCCGGTTCCCTCATCCCCTCGAAGTTCAAGACTTTTTCTCACTGCTTTATACAATTCAGGCGTCTGTGGAGTAATGCCGCAGCCAGGATGAAGCTCATAAAGATGAGAAACATGGCGATGATGCACATCCTGCTCTGGAAATTCCTGATTCCATTCCAGAATCTGTCCCTTGCTTCCAACAGAAGTAGGTACCATGCGCTCCAACGCTTCCAGTACATCACACATTATCTGATTCTGCAAGCCAAGCACTTCACAGCCCTTCACATAATCCCGAAACAGATTTCTTGCAATGGCAAGAGTATTTTCACTGTATTCTGCCACGGAACAATCCTCATAAAACAGATTTTCCGGTGAGGTAGCGGGACAGATGGCAAGTCCCTGATCTGTTTCCTGAAGCTGAGCAAGACAGAATCGCACATTTTCCTCCAGTATAGGCATAATTTCCTTCAAATACTCTTTATCTTCTGTAAATAAGTACTGGTCGAACAGATTACGGCAGAGCCATGCCTCCCCAAATGGCCAGAACGCCCACACCGCCTTTCCTGTTGCAGGAGAGGTTTTACCCCAGATATCCGTGTTGTGAAAGCAGGCAGTTCCCTCACAGTTAAGCAGTTCTCTGGCGGTTTTCTGTCCGTTTTTTACCAGCGCTTTGCAAAGATTTACCAGCGGTTCCTGCATTTGGGCAAGATTCAGGGGTCCTGTCATCCAGTAATTCATTTCGGTATTGATATTTACGGTGAAATCACTGAACCATGGTGGAATAATATCATTGCTCCAGATTCCCTGCAGATTGGCAGCCTGGGTCCCTGGCCTGGAAGAGGAGATGAGCAAATATTTTCCGAAAGCAAACAGGATTGCATAAAGCTCCGGGTCAGATGCACCCTCATGAAATGCGGCAAGACGCTCCCGCAGATCATACTGAGAAGTTTCAGCAGAAATCTTCGGTACATCATCCCACAGTCTCAATGAAGTTCTTCCATAAAAAGACCTGTATTCCTCTACATGCTCGTCCAGCAGCTCTTCAAATGGTCTTGAAAGTTTCTCTAAATCGGCAGCAAGCATATGACGAATTTGGACATCGGAATACTGCTCCGTATATGCTTTGTCAAATCCCCGGAAGCTGGTACGGATTGCCATACGGATTTCCACCCCAGTTACATGCTCCAATAGAATTCCATCAGCAGATCCAGTAGCCTTTCCACCTTCTGCAGTTACGCACCCTTCTCCTATAAAGTGTACACCCTGAAGCTCTGGTTCGTCCGGGAAAAGGAACTCTTCCGGTTTATTTTCCTTAATAACCTTCAGTCCGCTTCTTCCCGGACAGATTCCGGTAAGCGTGAAATGATTTTCCTTATAATCTTTCTCACGGATAAAGGCTCCGTCACAGTGGACCAAAATAGAAAATGGCCGGCTGCTATTAATCTGATACACAAGTCCTTGAGCCGGTGCGCTGATAAAGCAGGTACGTGTAAACTTAGCTCCATTTCTCACATAGCACTCAGACGCCACAGCCCTGTCTAAATCCAAATGTCTCTCATAATCTGTCACAGCTGTATCTGAATCTGGCGAAGCACCTGCAACTGTATCTCCATCAGCACCATAATTATCCTCCACAAAATCCAGAAGCAGATCTCCAAAGGGCAGATAAACCTGTACATCCTCAGCTTCTTCCAGCTTCTTTTCCATAACCTGTTTTGCTTCTTCATATTTCCCTGCTTTTGCAAGCTCCCTGGCCTGCTTCACTACTTCAGGGGAAAGTCCGGTCTGTCCGCTGTAAGGGGAGCCTGACCATAAGGTGTCTTCATTTAACTGTAACACCTCATGATCCAAAGCTCCGTGAATAACCGCTCCCATTCGTCCATTTCCCAGTGGAAATCCCTCCAGCCAGCATTTTGCCGGATTTTTAAAATACAATTCCATATATTTATTCCTTTCATTATGATTTGCCTACTGATGATACTTCTTTCCATATTCTGATGGCGAAATTCCCATGCATTTCTTAAACAGCCTGCTGAAATAAAGCTGATCATCAATTCCTACCATGGAAGAAATCTCTTTCATGGACATGGTATTCTCCTTGATCAAGGTTGCAGCCTTGCGTATCCGCAAATTATTCAGATAGTTGGTAATGCTTGTGCCAACCTCAGATTTAAAAATCCTGCACAGATAACTGGAGCTTAAATTTACGTTTGCAGAAATAGAAGACAAGGTCAGCCTGTACATGTAATTTTTCTCCATGTACTCCAGGGTCTTCGCAACATCAGTTTTATAGTGTCCCTCATTAGAGGAAAATTCCCGGAACACACTTCGCGCTTCTTCGTAATTTTTCAGCATCTCCTGATAGGGCATATCCGGTGCAAAGGACTGGTACATGGTAAAACGATTGTATAGCTTTTTTACCAACTGTTCCACCTTAATTTCACTGTCGGACAGCTCCGTCTGGGAAAAAACAACCAGTGCACTATAATCGTTCAGCACCAGAATATAGGGTTGCAACACTCCTTGAACCGCATCCAGGATCATATCCCGCAGAAGATTCCCGGAGATGGAAAATGCTTCATTAGATAAAAACTTCTCAAAGGTTACATAGCAGACGGCACAGGAGTCTTCCATAAATGCAAGTCTGGTTTTAGCATGCTGTCCCATAAAATCTGAAAGCTTTACATCCTTCTGGAAAAATTCCAGCAGCAGCTTTGATATATTCTCTTCCTGATCCTTTTTTTCAGTTTCCCAATGCCTGGGCGCTCTGTCCTTTAATTTTTCTACCGTTTTATTCAGACAGGCAAGAAGGGTATCTGGCTGGATCTTAATTTTCAGCAAATAATCTGCCGCACCAAGCAGCAGTGCACTTCGCACAGAATCAAAATCCTCGTAATTGCTAAGCACCAGAATTTCTCCCGGACAATTCTTTTCCTTTAAAGTCCGAATCAGCTCCAGCCCGTCCATCTTAGGCATTTTCAGGTCTGTGATGATCACATCCGGATGATGCTGTTCGATCAAAGACAGAGCCTCAAGTCCATTTGATGCTGTTCCGCAAATAGAAAAGCCATGCTCCTCCCAGGGCAGGATGGAACGAAGCGCAATTTTTACAATGGGCTCATCATCCACAATCAGTATACTGTACATGTATCGTCCTTTCTGACCAGAGCGTGTTTGAAAAAGGCTTTCTGCAAGATGTGCGTCACAATTTGTGGGAGATTGCGGGAATAATTTTTCAAACAGGCTCCAGTTGTGTATTTTATGAAAGCGTGTCCGCATAAAGCTCCGGCAGGGTCAGGGTACAAGTAGTTCCTTTTCCCGGCTGGCTGTTAATTTTCAGCCCGTATTTTCGTCCGAAATTCAGCTGGATCCGGTCATTTACATTGGCGACGCCAATTCTTTTCCGTTCCGGGTGAGGTGCCAGGGCGTCATCTGTTACCTCAAAGCCTTTGCCGTCATCAGACAGTTCGATAATTACATCCTCATTTTCCCGCCAGCAGGTAATCTGAATCTCCATCACCGTGCCATTATCTGACGAACCGTGCATCACCGAGTTTTCTGCCAGAGGCTGCAGAATCAGCTTTGGAACCAGGCAGGAGAGCAGCTCATCCTCCTCCACATGGAAAGAATATTCAAAGCTTCCTGCATACCGGATCCTAAGAATGGAAAAATAATTTTCAAGATTTTCCAGTTCCTCCTGAATCGTAATATATTCATTCTTATTGGTAAGAGTATTCTGTAAAAGACTGCTTAGCGCCTGGATTCCGTCACTTACAATCTGATCCTTATGCATGGCAGCCACAAACCGAAGGCTGTTCAGAGTATTGAAAAGGAAATGAGGATTCAGCTGATACTGAAGCATCTGCAGCTCCAGCTCTCTTTTTTTCTTTTCCTGAGTCTTCTGCTGGTCCATCAGATGTTCAATGGTATCTGCCATATGATCCATGCTTCCAGAAAGCCGAGAGAGTTCATCCTTATGCTTGTCCTGAATACGCACAGATAATTTTCCTTCGGAAACCTCATGGCAGAATTCCAGCATTCTTTTAATAGGAGACATAATTCCCTGATATACCATGGCTACAATTCCGATGCACAGTAAAACCAGAAACATTACCACTACAAGAATCTGTTTCAGCATGGCATAAACTTCTGAATTGATATAGTGGTAAGGCATGGTATATACAAACAGCTGATTCAGATTTTTATTAAAAATATAGGTCACCAGCTGTTCCTCCCCATTCTCATGGATACTAAAGGAATCGGTTTTCTTTGGAAGCCTTTCCTGGATTTTTTTCAGAAGCTCCTCATCCGTTTTCTCCCCCAGGGCTATACTTCGGTTCCAGGAAGAGAGCACCGTTCCATCCAGATTCATATACATAATATTGGAAGAATCTGACAGTCCCACAGGCTCCAGTACCGTCTTGGAAAAGATTTTTTCTTCAATAGAAATCAGAGTGTATCCGATTACCCGGCTTTTGGAATAATGCTCGTAAATCCTTCTTCCAAGAACCAGAATATTTCTGTCACGGTAAGTATGTGCATAAGCCCACACATCCTGGTCCTGCTCCTCAAGCTGCGACAGGATCCGGTCCACATCTTCCTGATAGAACCCGTCATAGCCCAGATCATAAAAAATATTTCCATCGGTATCATAGACAGTAATATTTTTTGCCTGGGCAGGATAGATGATTTTATTGCGGATCATGCTTTGAATCTCAAGCATCGCCTGATTCTTCTCCATATCTGTCATGTCTTTTTTCAGAAGACCTTTTTTGATCTCTTCACTAATACAGATGGAACCACACAGATACTGGTATTTCTCAATCTCACTTACCATATTCAGATTGATCATGGACAGGGTCTGGGAAATAGATGCAGAAAGCTTCTCCTGAAGTGCCGCGGAAAATATATGAAAAGAATAGCCGCTGATTCCTACCAATGGTATAATAGAAATCATCAGAAGGGCAATTACAAGTCTTGTTTTGATGCTGAATTTACGAAATCCCTGAAAATGATATTTTTTTTCCATGGAGGCTCCTCCTGTTACTGGCCATGACGGGTATCTGTCAAAATATTATTATTTTCATTCATTATACAGGAAAAAAACAGAATAATCTATGTAAAAGCAAAAGATGAAAAAATAATACATATATGCCGCAAGAAAATCCATATAGGATATTATTTATAAGAAAATGCTCCATAACGAGAATTGTTTTGTCGATTTACGACAAAAGATTTTTGCAATATAATAGCATCATCAGGCAAACGTAATAAAACAGCCAACCAGAAGGAGGAAACACCATATGAAAAAAAGATTTGCAGCATCCGCAATGATTCTTGCCATGAGCGCAGCTACTGTACTTTCTCCGCTCACAACATTTGCGGAAGCAGAAGAACAGGAACTGAACATTGCCATTTTCCAGGGTGGATACGGAGATGCTTACTGGAATCAGATGGTAGAGCTTTTTGAAGCAAGCCATGAGGGCGTGAAGGTAAATATGACGATCAGCCCGACTATTGGTGATATTATCCGTCCACAGATCGTAGCCGGAAACGCGCCGGATTTTATCTGTCTCAACGATGGTGGTGAGGACGGCGTAATTCTTTCTTTGATTAAAGAACATGCACTTTTAAATCTGGACGATGTATTTGACGGAGAAAACTATGCTGGAACCGGTACTCTTCGCGATGACATTACAGACGGAATTCTTTCCAGTACAAAGTGTGCACCATACGGAGACGATGAAATTTATCTGGCACCATTTAACAGTGGTCCGCAGGGTCTGATCTACAACAAGACCTTTTTCGATGAGAACAATCTGGAAGTTCCAAAAACATGGGACGAGTTTTTCACACTTGGCGATACCTTAAAGGATATTGACGGACGTGCGCTTTTCACCTATCAGGGAATTTATCCGGGATACATGGAAGAAATGCTCTGGCCGGCAATTGCAAATGAGTGCGGTGAGGAAGCTCTTACCAAGATTGCCAATTATGAGGAAGGTTCCTTCAACAACGAAGGTGTGTTAAAGGCTCTTACCCATATCAAAGAAATTGCAGAGAAAGGTTATCTGTTAGAGGGTACTGTAGGTATGAACCATACAGAGTCCCAGACAGAGATGATGCTTGGAAAAGCTGCATTTATCACGAACGGAACCTGGATGGAAAATGAGATGCAGGATGCTCCAAGAGAAGAAGGCTTTGAGTTTGCAATGGCCCCGATCCCAACTGAGAACGCAGATGATGTGCATTATGTATTCGACAGCTGTGAGCAGTTCTCCATTCCGGCTGCTGCAAAGAATCCGGAGCTTGCAAAAGAATTCCTTCGTTTCCTGTACAGCGATGAATCCGTATCTGCATTTGCAGAGGCTTCCGGTGCCCTCTATGCTACCAAGAGTGCCCGTGAAGTAGCAAAAGATAAGCTGTCTACTGCAATCTATAATATGTACGGAATCTACGAAGAGGCAAATGCTTCTTCCTTGATCATGAGCTTTGCAGCAGTTCCGGCTGACTGCAAGATCAACCCGAAAGATGAGATCTTCAATCCGATCACTTCTGTTATGAACGATGAAATGACAGTAGAAGAGTGGGCACAGAACGTGGAAGCTGCTTTCGCACAGGTTCGTGCTGATATGGAAGCTGCCAACTAAACTTCATATGCCAGCCGGATAAAAACGGTAAAGCATGGAAAGGCTGCTGCACAGTGTATGCGGCAGCCTTTTGTAACCCTGAACAGATAGATTGCCAATCGGTGATGTCATCCACATTTTTCAATATTTAAATTTAAAGAGGTGAGCAAGCGTGGTAAAAAAGCCCAGATTATTTATAGCCCTGTGTACGCTTCCTGCATTGATCTTAACCATTGTTTTTATGATTGTCCCTATGGTAAATGCCATTTATCTGTCTTTTACCAGTTCCACTGCACTTAGCGTAGGCTTTAACAGCAAATTTGTATTTTTGGATAATTACAGGTATATGTTCCAGGATAAGGATTTTCTTCAGGCACTGTTTAATACTCTTAAGCTGATGCTGGTAATCCCGGCTGTGACCATATTTCTAAGTCTTGTATTTGCATTTATCCTTACTCAGGGACAGCTTAAGGAAAAGTCATTTTACCGGACCGTATTCTTTTTCCCAAGTATTGTTTCCATGACTGTAGTTGGTATTGTGTGGTCCTTTGTGTTTAATCCCACAAGAGGAATTCTGAATCATATGCTTGATCTGTTCCATCTCTCCACCTGGAAACACGCATGGCTTGGAGAGGGAAAAACGGCTCTCTGGTGTATCGGTGCAGCCTTGGTGTGGCAGGCCATTGGTTATTACATGGTCATGCATGTGGCTTCCATTGATGGGATTTCCCAGGAGGTTTATGAAGCTGCTTCCATTGACGGCGCAACAGGAGTGCAGAAGTTCTTTAAGATCACCATTCCGCTGCTACGCAGATCAATTGGAACGACCTATATACTTTCCCTGTCTGGTACTATCAACTTAAGTTTTACCCTGTCCAATGTTATGACAGGTGGTGGACCAAACGGCGCATCCAGTGTCCTGTTGCAGTATATGTACACCCAGGGTATGAGAAATGCCAACTTTGGATATGCCATGGCAATCGCCATGTTTACCCTTGGCCTTGCAATCGTCCTTGCAATGATTTCTAAAAAAATATCATCTGAAAAAGAATAGGAGGGAGACTGATGAAAACTGTAAGAACCTGGTGTATCAGGATCCTGATGATTCTGTTTACCGTTATCTTTTTGTATCCGCTTTTCTGGAACCTGATGTCTGCGTTTAAGACAAATGCAGAATATCTGACAGATCCTTATGCATTGCCCGCAGCTTTGAATCTGGATAATTTTGTGGCAGCATGGCAGAAAGCAAATATTGCCGCTTATTTTGGAAATTCCATATTTGTGACAGTGCTTTCCACTGTATTGCTTCTGCTTTTGGTCATTCCCATCTCTTATGTACTGGCAAGATACCGTTTTGTGGGCAGCAGGCTGATTTCTACGGTCTACATGGCTTGTATTTTTCTGCAGGCTACTTACATTATGATTCCTTTGTTTCTAGAATTACAGGCTGTGAACGGATTAAATAACCTGCCGGTATTATGTCTTGTTTATGCAGTTATGCAGTTTCCTTTCTGTATTTTTACCTTACAGGGATTTATGTCTGCGGTACCAAGGGATTATGAGGAGTCTGCAAGAATTGACGGTGCTACTAATATCCAGCTGTTATTAAGAGTTATGGTGCCTCTTGCAAAACCCGGGATTGCGACCATTACGATGTTAAGTGCCATGGGCTTCTGGAATGAATATCCACTGGCACTTGTTCTTCTTACGGAAGATGCAAAGAAAACCCTTCCCATCGGTATGGCAAACTTGTTTGAGGTGCAGAAATATGCTACAGACTGGGGCGCCCTGTTTGCCGGACTTGTAATCGTTATGATCCCAACAATTATTATCTATCTCATTGGACAGAGATATCTGCTTCAGGGAATCGGTGCAGGCGGGTTGAAGGGATGAAAAAAGGAGAAATCATATGCCAACTGATCAGGAATTAATAAAAATAGTTCCCTCCTGCCGCCAGATTGCCTATCAGGCAACAGAGTTTTATGCGTTTTTTCATTTTGGAATGAATACGTATACCAATCGGGAATGGGGAGATGGAACGGAAAATCCACAAATTTTTAATCCTACAGAGTTTGACGCAGACCAGTGGGTGACTGCAGCACAAAATGCCGGCATGAAAGGCGTAATTCTTACCTGTAAGCACCATGACGGCTTCTGCCTGTGGCCTACCAGATATACCAGTCACAGCGTTGCAGCAAGCCCGTGGAAAAATGGCAGGGGAGATGTGGTCCGGGAAGTGTCCGAAGCATGCCGCCGCCATGGACTGAAATTTGGAATTTATCTTTCTCCATGGGATCGAAACCAGCCCTGCTATGGAATGGGAAAAGAGTATGACGATTACTACCTGTCCCAGCTTACAGAGCTTCTTACCAGATACGGGGAAATCTTCAGTGTCTGGCTGGATGGTGCATGTGGGGAAGGACCTAATGGGAAAAAACAGGTCTACGACTGGAATCGCTATTACGAATGTGTTCGAAAATATCAGCCAGACGCATGTATCTGTGTCTGCGGGCCAGATATCCGATGGTGTGGAAATGAAGCTGGCGATGTAAGAAAATCTGAGTGGAGTGTTGTTCCTGCGCGTACAGCACTTGCAGAGAGTGTACAGGAAAGAAGCCAGCAGACCGATGATGAGGAATTCAGAATGCGCCGGATTACCAGTGATATGGAAGATCTTGGAAGCAGAAAAGCGCTTGAAGGTGAAACGGATCTGATCTGGTATCCGGCAGAAGTAAATACTTCTATAAGACCTGGATGGTTTTATCATCCAGAAGAAGATGATCAGGTGAAAAGTCTGGAAGAGCTGGTTCATATCTATATTGGGGCTGTTGGAGGAAATGCAACCTTTTTGTTAAACATTCCACCTATGCCAAACGGACTTCTTCATAAAAATGATGTTAAACGTCTGGAAGAATTTGGAAACTGGAAAAAGAAATCTTTTGCTCATAATTTAATGAGTACAGCACATGTTTTTTCGGAAAATGAAGATCCGGCGCATCCGGCTTCTAATTTGACAGAGGATACTTTGGAAGCATGGTATCAGCCTGAAAGCAGTGAGCTGCCAGTAGAGATAACGATTTGCCTGGACGACTCATACAATTTGGGGTATCTGGTATTAAAAGAGGCTGTCTGCTATAGCCAGAGAGTAGAAAAATATGAGGTATTTGTTAAAGAAGGGGAAATATGGAACAGTATTTACACAGGAACGGTAATTGGCTATCAGAAGATCATTCCTGTTAAGGGGAAAAAAGCCAGGGAAATGAAAATTGTTTTACATGATTTCCGTGTACTTCCGCTTCTAACGTTTATTGGGATTTATCCGGAAAATACCTGAGCGGTTAAGTATTGTTTTATATTATTTCATAAATTAAATAAATAATTATTTATAAAAATACCCTTTAGGAGTAGAAATCATCCTAAAGGGTATTTTCCTCTTAAGCGATATACAGGGGAGGGGTGGTAGTTTCTACCTTAAGAGGGAAGCATGTGGCAAGTACAATACCGTATGGTTATCTTAAAGATAAGGATGATTCGAATATATGGGTCAGTGATGAAGAAGCGGCAGCAGTTGTACAGAGAATCTTCCACAGTAGCAGGGATTCTGAAGAAAAGAGAGTATCTTGGTCATACAGTAAACTTCAAAACCAGAAAGCATTTTAAGGAGAGGTAAAGCCGTCTATCTGGTAAAAACTTGCACAGAATGTAGCAAAGATTCAAAGAGAAGAGGCTAACCTGCTTTTGGGGGATATTGAATCATGGAAATGTCAGAGATGATTGCAGCAATGCAGGAGAAAATCAACCGGATGCTGGTTACAGAAGCAAGCCGACAGGAAATATGACAGGAGTGATTTGAAAGTAAATTGAAATGGAAATATGACGGAGAGTGTGATATGATTTCAAGGTAGAAGGACCTGCACAAGGTGGATTACACTCATATGAATTTACGGCTGATACGGAATAAAGAAAACAGGTATAAAAGGATTTTTTTCAGAAAGATTGTTATTATTTTGCCATATCCAGCAGAACAACGTGCATGGCATTGTCCGCATTGTAAAAAGTATTGATGTGGATGGAAGCTGAAGAGCAATTATAAAGTTTTACGACTTGTAGAATATGAAAATGCTGTAAGGAGAAAGAGATGGAATGGTTTGGGATTGTAGCATTGTTGCTGCTACTTTGTTATTCAGCGTATCCGGGAAAAGTAAAGCGTTTGGAAACGAAAGTAAAACGATTGGAGAAAAAGCAGAGAGGAGTGGCATATATGTCAAAGCTGATTAATGATCTTGTAGGAAAACAATGTATTATCAGATCAGAGTTCATTTTTAGTTTTGCGGAAAAAACTGAATTATCCTGCAAGATTATAGATGCAGATGATGAATGGATAAAAATTTGTTATACAGAGAAAAAAGATAAGTTTGCCTTTTTGCCCCAGCCAATGGCCGCACCTTCCCTTTTGAAAAAAGAGATCGTACAGATTCCATTAAAAGATGAAATTCCGGAGCGCCAGATCTGCCTGGTGTATGACAGCCAGCATCCTATGGGAGCTGCGGCAAGAGAACTAAAAAATACAATTCTATTGAATTGATTACATAAAAGAGGTGAAAGCGGAATGAATCCATATGTATCAGTAATCTTGACAATAGCAGTATGCCTTTTGCTATTTGTTTTATGGATTATATATGAAAATTATAAAAATAAAAAGCGTATCTTGACTAAAATTCGAAGAAACTGGGGGAAGCCGTATACCAGACAATATGAGCCTGGTGACATTGAGCAGATTTCCCATTATTTTAGACGAAGAGAAAAAGAAGGTTTCGCAATAGATGATATTACCTGGAATGATCTGGATATGGATCGCCTTTATAAGATGGTAAATCAGACGATTTCTTCTCCTGGGGAAGATGTGCTTTATGATATGATGCGAAGACCGGTATTTTCTCAGGCTGAAATAGACAAAAGAGATGAGTTGATAGATTTTTTTTTCCAACATGAAAAAGAACGGGAGCATATGCAGCTGCTCCTGTCGCAGATTGGAAAAACGAGATTAGGTTCTTTGTCGGATACGGTATTGGCTCTTAAAAGTTCTTCTGAGGTAAAAACAGGAATCCATTGGTTTATGTTGATACTGCTGGTGTTGAATGTTGCAGTGCTTTTACCTGTGAAGCCAGTAGTTGGCTTTTTTTGCTTCATAGTCTTAATGATAACAAATATTACAATTTATTATGCAGGCAATGACCGAAAATTAATTGAAGCTTACCTGGATTGTTATGCACACTTGCTTCGAATGTTATCTGTTGCAGAAAAAATAAAGAATGTGCAATGGTCAGAAACAAGAAAGCAGATGTCTGCTATTGCAGAAGCCAGAGCGGTGTTTAAGGGTCTTAACCGGAAAGCAATTTTTTTGACCAGTAAAAATACAGATGGAGGAGATCCGGCACAGATTCTTATGGACTATATCAGAATGCTGACTCATATAGACATTCTGGTTTATAACGGTCTTTTGAAAAAAATTCAGGACAAAACGGACTCTATTTTGAAGCTTATTGATAATATTGGAGAACTGGATGCGTGTATTTCCATTGCATCTTTTCGGGAACTTCTTACGCTTTGGTGCAAACCTGAGTTTAAAAGCTGGGAAAGTGGTGTCACGCAGATTGAAATGGCTGTAGAAGATCTGTATCACCCACTGCTTCAGGAGGCAGTTGCCAATAGCTTTCAAGTAGCCGGAGGAACTTTGGTAACCGGTTCTAACGCATCCGGAAAATCTACATTCCTAAAAAATGTTGCAATGAACAGTATTCTTGCCCAGACGCTTGTTACCTGTACTTGTTCATCCTACCAGGCATCGTTTTTGAAAGTTATGACATCTATGGCATTGCGGGATGATATAGAGAGTGGAGAGAGCTATTTTATTGTAGAAATCAAGTCGTTGAAACGAATATTGGAAGAAAGTAAGAAAAGGGAGCCACTTTTATGTATTATTGATGAAGTGCTTCGAGGTACAAATACGGTTGAGAGGATTGCTGCTTCATCCAGAATTTTAAATGCACTTCGGCAAAAATGGGTGCTGCCTTTTGCAGCTACTCATGACATAGAACTGTCGTACATTTTGGATTCCCAGTATGAAAACTATCATTTTGAGGAAGACGTACAGGAAAAAGAGGTGGTATTTTCCTATATCCTGAAAAAGGGAAGAGCCACATCCCGAAATGCGATTCAGCTTTTGGATATGTTAGGTTATGACAAGGAAATTGTAGAGGATGCACGAAATGCGGCATTTAATTTTGAAAATAAAGGAATCTGGGATGCCTTATAAATGCAGCAGATCATGTCTGGAAACAGTAATGTCAATGCTGCGTGGACTTCGGAAGAAGGAGAACAGTTCGAGTATATGTATCGGCTGTTCTTTTTTTAAATTTTTAAGTGTTAAAGCGGTGAGGTTTTTCTTGTGTAAAGTAGAGCAATGGAGTATAATAAAATAGGTTTTTGCATAATTTTAAAAGCTATAATAAGAAAATCGGCAAAACAGACGAAAGTCTGTGACGCAAAGCTACAGGGCCTGTAAAATGGTAGCCAGTTGCATGAACTGAGGTGCACTGTCTGTGAGACAGTGTTTTTTTACGGTGTTATTTCATAGACGTAACAATAATAATTTTATGGCAGGGAATCAGATATGAAAAATACGAGAAGGATAGTTAGGATAGACAGAAAATGAAAGGAAAAAAAGTGATTGCAGGCATTCTGCTTGCGGGAATTTTAGCAGTCACCCTGGCAGGGTGTAAAAACACAGATAACACGAAAGAAGAAACAGAAAAGCCCGTTATTACCCTCGGCAGTGACAGCTATCCGCCATACAATTATCTGAACGAGGATGGCGTACCGACGGGCATAGATGTAGAACTGGCTACAGAAGCTTTCAAAAGAATGGGATATCAGGTGGAGGTTGCCCAGATCAACTGGGAGAAGAAAAAAGAACTGGTGGAGAGCGGAGAGATTGACTGTATCATGGGTTGTTTTTCCATGGAAGGGCGTCTTGATGGTTACCGCTGGGCGGGACCATATATAGCAAGCCGTCAGGTGGTCGCTGTAAATGAGAATAGTGATATTTATAAACTGAGTGACCTGGAGGGAAAGAACCTGGCTGTCCAGTCCACAACCAAACCGGAAGGCATTTTTCTGGACCGGACAGATGATAGAATCCCAAAACTGGCAAATCTGATCAGTCTCGGACACCGGGAGTTGATTTATACATTTCTGGGAAAAGGATATGTAGATGCAGTCGCCGCACATGAGGAATCTGTTGTCCAGTATATGAAGGATTATGACGCAAGCTTTCGTATCCTGGAAGAGCCTCTGATGATCACTGGAATAGGTGTCGCTTTTGCAAAAGATGATGACAGAGGAATCTGTGAGCAGATGAGCCAGACGCTGGAAGAAATGCGTCAGGATGGCACATCCCTGAAAATTATTGGAAAATATCTGGATGATCCCCAGAAATATCTGGAGGTGGATGATCTTGGATATTAAGAGGAAGACAAAAGAAAAACGGATCCAGCTGATTGGAGGTCTGTTTGGAATCTGTGTGGCTGTAGGTTCACTGTTTTATTTTTTCCATGCAGAAAAAACGGAAGCCGAGAAAAGAATGGTAGAGATTGTAAATTATGTCAAAGTGCAGTGTTCCACCTACACCCATTATAATGAATCTTCGGAATCCAAAAGCCTCCTCCGTGCTATTGAAAGTGCCAGACAGATGAGTACAAATATTAAAACGGAAAAAGAAAACGGCGGTCATCTAAGCCGGGAGTTCCTGAAAGAAAACCTGCAGACTCTCTGGGTGGATGGTATCATTGTACTGGATACAGAGGGAAAGACGGACTGCGAATACAGTACGGATGAGTCTCTGACTGATGAGATTACGGAGTATCTGCAAAAAGACATTATTATGGATTTTACCGGATATGAAGAAAGATCTTATTCAGAACGGTTTGCCAGGGAAGACGGATCCTATATTGATATTGCAGCCTGTGCCAGAAAAGATGCACCGGGTATTGTGGCAATCTACTATTACACACCTCCTGAATTTTCCAGAAACTATACACTGACGATACAGGGACTTTTAAATGGTTATAGTATCCAGAAAGATGGAACGATTATTGTCGCAGACGAGGGGATTGTTGTTGCCAGCAATGATGAGAGCCTGCTGGGGCAGAATACGGCTGACAACGAAGTTGTTCAGGCAATGAAGAGGCATACAGACAGTCAGCACATTTATCATTTGAAGAATGAAGGAACAGGATGCTACGGAATCATGCTGAAGCAGAGGGATTACTATATTTATGCATATCTTCCGGATACAGAAGTGTTCCATAATCTTCCATTAAGTGTGATAAGTGTTATTTTTCTTTATTTTCTGATGTTCAGTATATTCTGGTTCTGGACATACAGAACCAATCTGGCGCACCGGAAACAGGAACAGGAAAAAGATGAAAAATATAAAGCAGAACTTCTGATAGCAGCAAAAAAGGCAGAAGCCGCCAATGAGGCAAAAACAGAATTTCTCCAGCGGATGAGCCATGATATTCGGACTCCGATCAATGGAATCTGCGGCATGGTCAATATGGCAGAACATTATGCAGGTGATTTGGAGAAACAGACGGAATACAGGACAAAGGTGAAAAAGGCGTCCAATCTGTTGCTGGAACTGGTAAATGAAATCCTGGACATGAGTAAGCTTGAGTCAGGCGAAATCGTTCTGGAAGAGATTCCATTTAATCTGAGCAGTATTTCAAGGGAAGTATTTGCTGTGATCAAGCAGATGGCTGCAGAACAGAATATCCGGATCGAGTGGGAGAAAAAAGAAATCACACACCGGGATTTTATTGGAAGTCCGGGGTATGTGAAACGTGTGATGATGAATATCCTGTCCAATGCGGTGAAATATAACAGAGAAAACGGACATATCTATATCAGCTGCATGGAAATCCCAGCCGGACAGCCAGGAATGACCACAATGGAATTTGTCTGCCGGGATACCGGAATCGGAATGACTGAGGAGTTCCAAAAACATATTTTTGAACCATTTGCACAGGAACACACAGGAAGCCGCACAAAATTTGCCGGAACAGGACTTGGGATGCCGATTGCAAAGAATCTGGTCGAGAAAATGGGCGGAGCCATTACCTTTGAAAGTGAAGAAGGCACAGGAACTACATTTGTGATCCGGGTTCCGTTCAAAATAGATATGAATGCGGATAAACGTGAAAAACAGAAGGATGTATCAGAAAAATCTATAAAGGGGTTGCATATTCTTCTGGCAGAAGATAATGAGCTGAACATGGAAATTGCAGAATTTATGCTCCAGAATGAAGGTGCTGAGGTGACGAAAGCATGGAATGGACAGGAAGCTGTTGAGCTATTCAGAAAAAGTAAACCTGGTGAATTTGATGTCATTCTTATGGACATTATGATGCCGGTTATGAATGGTTATGAAGCTACAAAGAAAATCCGTTCTCTGGACAGAGAGGATGCAAAGATGATTCCGATCATTGCAATGACAGCAAATGCATTCACGGAGGACAGACTGAGAGCTAAAGAAGCAGGAATGGATGAACATATAGCAAAGCCTGTTGATGGAAAATTATTAATAAATATAATTTATAAACTAATGAAACACAGTTTCAGGGGGAGTCATAATGAAAAAGAAAAAACGGAGTAAGTTACTTGCTGTACTTCTGGTGATGGCGACAGGCACATCACTTTTGTCAGGCTGCGGCAGAAAAATTGCAGAAAAAGAAGATGCAGAAACCATCACAGTGTATTTATGGAGCACCAGCCTGTATGATAAATATGCACCATACATCCAGGAACAGCTTCCGGATATCAATGTTGAATTTGTAGTCGGCAATAATGATCTGGATTTTTATAAATTTCTTGATGAAAACGGTGGATTGCCGGATATTATTACCTGCTGCCGGTTTTCCCTGCATGACGCAAGTCCGCTGAATGACAGTCTGATGGATCTTTCCACAACCAATGAGGCAGGTGCTGTCTATGATACCTACCTCAGCAGTTTTATGAACGAGGATGGCAGCGTAAACTGGCTTCCCGTGTGTGCAGATGCCCACGGTTTTGTAGTGAACAAGGACCTTTTTGAAAAGTATGAAATTCCGCTGCCAACCGATTATGAAAGCTTTGTCTCTGCCTGCCAGGCATTTGACGAGGTGGGAATCCGTGGCTTTACTGCAGACTATTATTACGATTATACCTGTATGGAAACACTGCAGGGTCTGTCTGCATCAGAATTGTCTTCTGTAGACGGACGCAAGTGGCGCACCACCTACAGTGACCCGGATAATACAAAGAGAGAAGGTCTGGATGATACCGTCTGGCCGGAGGCTTTTGAACGCATGGAACAGTTTATCCAGGATACCGGGCTGAACCAGGACGATCTGGATATGAATTATGATGATATAATTGAGATGTACCAAAGTGGTAAGCTTGCCATGTACTTCGGCAGCTCAGCTGGTGTAAAAATGTTACAGGATCAGGGCATTAACACAACATTTTTGCCATTCTTTCAGGAGAATGGCGAAAAGTGGCTGATGACGACCCCATATTTTCAGGTGGCATTAAACCGTGACCTGACACAGGACGAGACGCGCCGGAAGAAAGCAATGAAGGTACTGAATACAATGCTTTCAGAGGATGCACAGAACCGGATCATTAGTGATGGACAGGATCTGTTAAGCTACAGCCAGGATGTGAATCTTAAGCTTACGGAATATCTGAAGGATGTGAAACCTGTGATCGAGGAAAACCACATGTATATCCGTATTGCGTCAAATGACTTTTTCTCCGTTTCCAAGGATGTGGTTTCGAAGATGATTTCAGGAGAATACGATGCAGAGCAGGCCTATCAGTCATTTAATTCCCAGCTTCTTGCGGAAGAATTTGCTTCAGAGAATATCGTGCTGGATTCACAGAAATCCTATTCCAACCGTTTTCATAGCAGTGGGGGAAATGCGGCTTATTCGGTTATGGCAAACACTCTGCGTGGTATTTATGGGACGGATGTGCTAATCGCAACCGGAAACAGCTTTACGGGAAACGTGCTGAAAGCTGGATATACAGAAAAAATGGCAAGAGACATGATCATGCCAAACAGTCTTTCGGCATATAGCTGCAGGATAAGCGGGGCAGAACTGACAGAACTGGTCAGAAACTTTGTAGAAGGCTATCAGGGAGGTTTCATTCCCTTTAACCGTGGCTCTCTGCCTGTGGTCAGCGGCATTTCCGTGGAAGTCAAAGAAACGGATGATGGCTATACATTGAGTAAAGTTACAAAAGACGGAAAAAAAGTTCAGGACAAGGATACATTCACGGTAACCTGCCTTGCGATACCAAAACACATGGAAGCCTATCCCACAGATGAGAATATTGCGTTTGAGGGAGAAGACACCTTTGTGAAAGATACCTGGACAGGATATATTTCAGATGGTGATGCCATTCTTGCAGAGCCTGAAGACTACATGACTCTGAGGTGAGAAGAATGGATATTAAGAAGCATAACAAAGGCAGAGAAAAGACTGTTAGGAGAAAACGATTCCGGATCGCTGTCTTTACAGCTGTTTTACTGGGAATTGTTCTGATGGTTTTCCGATATTTTGACTTTGTGTCGAAAACTATTTATGAGGAAAGTGTTTCCCATCTGACGGAGGTTTTTCATCAGTCTGATAATATGTTAAGGGAATTGACAGATAAGAACCTGACTTATCTCCATATTTGGGGTGAGAATCTGCAGAATACCTCAAGCGAAGATGAAATCCGTAATTATATAAAGAATGCGCAGGAAGATGCCGGATTTTTGGATTTCTTTTTTCTGTCAGCCGACGGGAACTATAAGATGGTGACAGGGGAAACCGGGTACCTTGGATTACAGGAAAATATTGAAGAGGACATCCGGCAGGGAAATGATGTGATATCAAATGCAGCAGTTCCGGGAAAATCCCAGTTGCTTGTTTTTGCCACTCCCAAGGCTCATGGAAACTATCAGGGATTTGAATATGATGCCATCGCCATTGCTTATGAAAACTCTAATATCGTAGATGTACTGGATATTTCTGCTTTCAATGGAAATGCACAGAGTTTTATTGTTCATCCGGATGGCCGTGTTGTGATCGATCATTCTTCTGAGTTATGGGGGAATGTATATAATTTCTTCGGTGTTCTGAGAGAGCATTCTGATATGTCTGAAAAAGAGGTCAATGAGCTTTCGGAGAAGTTTAAAGCAGGACATACTGGTGCGATGCTGGTAAATCTGGATGGAAGGAACTATTATCTGGTCTATGAAAAATCAGATATTCAGGACTGGGTATTTCTGGGACTTGTACAGGCAGATATTGTTAATGCCAGTATGAACAGCCTGCAGAGCAGTACAATGCTTCTTGTTGGTGCGGTCGTGTTCTGTATTGCTGCTTTTCTTATCAGTCTTATTATTCAAAAAAGCAGGACAAATCTCAGAAGAAAGGATACGGAGATCCGGTACCGGGATGAGCTGTTTCAAAAGCTTTCAATGAACGTGGATGATGTCTTTCTGATGCTGGATGCAAAAACATATCAGGCAGATTACGTCAGCCCAAATGCGGAAAATCTGCTGGGTATTACGGTAGAACAGATTCGTAGAGATATTCGTGTTCTGGGAAAATTGCATCCGGCGGAACATGAAGATCCGGAGAAAAATTATCTGGAAGAAATCAAGGTTCATGAACAGCGAGAATGGGATTTTGAATATGTTCATCAGAAAACAGGGGAAAAACGCTGGTTCCATAATATTGCAATGGGTAGTGAGGTAAATGGAAAAAAGAAATACATCCTGGTTCTGTCGGACCGTACCTCGGACTGGAAAATGAACCAGGCACTTTCTGAGGCAGTCCGTGCGGCGGAGACAGCAAACAGGGCCAAGAGTACCTTCCTTTCCAACATGTCTCACGATATCCGGACACCAATGAATGCGATCATCGGCTTTACCACACTGGCTGTAAGCAATATTGATGATAAAAACAAGGTTCGGGATTATCTGGGTAAGATCCTTTCCTCCAGTAACCATCTGCTTTCTCTGATCAATGATATCCTGGATATGAGCCGGATTGAGAGTGGAAAGATCCATCTGGAAGAAATAGAGGTCAGTCTGTCGGATGTACTTCATGATCTGAAGACGATTATCAGCGGGCAGATCCATGCGAAGCAGCTGGAGCTTTATATGGATGCCATGGATGTGACGAATGAGGATGTCTATTGTGACAAGACACGACTGAATCAAGTGCTGCTGAATCTTTTGTCCAATGCGATCAAGTTTACTCCTGCTGGCGGAACCGTTTCTGTCCGGCTGAAACAGTATCCGGGGTTCCAAAGAGGCAGTGAACTGTACGAGATCCGGGTAAAGGATAACGGAATCGGTATGAGTCAGGAATTTGTACAGAAGATCTTTTCTCCTTTTGAGAGGGAGCGGACTTCCACTGTGAGCAGGACTCAGGGTACAGGACTTGGCATGGCCATCACCAAGAATATTGTGGATATGATGGGCGGCACCATTGAGGTCCGGACAGAGCAGGGGAAAGGTACCGAATTTATCGTCCGTCTGCCATTCCGGACTCAGCCTGAGAATCACCGTATAGAGAAGATTGCAGAGCTGGAAGGTCTTAAGGCTCTGGTTGTAGATGACGATTTTAATACCTGTGACAGCGTGACCAAAATGCTTGTGAGGGTTGGAATGCGTTCGGAATGGACACTTTCCGGTAAGGAGGCTGTTCTGCGTGCACGACAGTCTATGGAGCTTGGGGATGCCTTCCATGCTTATATCATCGACTGGCGACTGCCGGATATGAATGGTATTGAGGTCACCAGACAGATCCGCAGTCTTGGTGACGATACACCGATCATTATTCTGACTGCTTATGACTGGTCAGACATCGAAGTGGAAGCCAGGGCTGCAGGAGTAACTGCATTCTGTGCGAAACCTCTGTTTATGTCCGATATCAGAGATACCCTGATGACTGCCATTGGCCAGAATCAGGCTGAGCAGGAGAAGCCTGTTCTTCCGGCGGCATGCTCAGATTTCAGAGGCAGATGTATACTGCTTGTGGAAGACAATGAGCTGAACAGTGAAATTGCGGTGGAGATCCTTAATGAATATGGCTTCCTGGTGGATACTGCAGAAAATGGGGCAGAGGCAGTAGAGAAGGTCAAGAGGTCGAAACCGGGCGGTTATGATTTGGTGCTGATGGATGTGCAGATGCCGGTAATGAACGGATATGAGGCCACGAAGCAGATCCGTGCCCTTAGGGATCCGGCACTGGCAGGAATCACCATCCTTGCCATGACGGCCAATGCTTTTGACGAGGACAGAAAGAAAGCGTTGGAATGCGGTATGAATGGATTCTTATCCAAGCCAATCGTTATAGAGGAATTGATCAGTACATTACAAAATAATCTGACAGATTAGTAATAAAAACCTGCTAAGAAGTTCGGTTAACAACTTTTTAGCAGGTTTTCAAATTATTTTTAAGCGTTAAAGCGGTGAGGTTTTTCTTGTGTAAAGTGGAGCAAGGGAGTATAATAAAATCAGTTTTTTTGTATAATTTTAAATGCTCTAATATGGAAATCGGCAAAACAGATGAAAGTCTGCGACGCAAAGCTACAGGGCCTGTAAAATGGCAGCCAGTTGCATGAAATGAGATGCGCTGCCTGTTTGGCAGCGTTTTTATCACCCGGGGCATTGCAGAGATGATGGAAATTACACAGCAGCAGTACACAGCAACAGGGATGAATGCACATATTGCAAAACCGATTGATATAAAAACAATACTTGCTGTTTTTGACCTGGTGTTTGGAACATCATAAAACACAAACGGATGAAGGAAATAAAAAATATGGATAAAAGTAGAAAAAAATCAGCCGTACTATTTGCATGTATATTTGTGGTCCTGGGAATGTGGATGATGTTATCGGTACACTGCCAGGCTGCTGAAACGAATAATGATGAAAAACAGCCACAGACCATCCGTGTCGGCTCATTTGAGGATACCTTTAATTATGTCGATAAAAACGGTGTCAGACGAGGTTATGGCTACGAGCTCATGCAGGCTCTGGCAGGTTATACCGGATGGAAATTTGAGTATGTGAAATGTGACTGGTCCAACTGTTTTGATAAGCTTGAAAATGGTGAGATTGATATCATGGGCGATATTTCTTACACCGATGAACGTGCACAGAAGATGCTTTTCCCGGATGAACCCATGGGTGAGGAAAAATATATCCTTTATGCTGATTTATCGGATACGGATATTGGGACGTCTGATTTCAAGTCTATGGATGGGAAACGTGTAGGTGTGCTCATGGGGACTGAGCCTGAAATCATGCTGACAGAATGGGAAAATAAGAATGGCATACATACAAAACATGTAAATGTGAATAGTGATGATGATGTCGAAAAGAAATTAGCGAATCATGAAATCGATTGTTTTGTATCTCTGGAGGAA
This sequence comes from Ruminococcus sp. D54t1_190329_F1, assembly GCF_015551645.1. NCBI lineage: Bacteria > Bacillati > Bacillota > Clostridia > Eubacteriales > Oscillospiraceae > Ruminococcus > Ruminococcus sp. D54t1_190329_F1. The sequence continues at coordinate 4,888 of NZ_JADNDC010000014.1, read as the reverse complement.
TCCATCTGGTCTGAACAGGGAATATCATCCGTTACCACGATTGGTAAATCCGGCATATATTTTGTAATAAATAAAGAGCGCAGCGATATCAAGACAGAGTTGGACTGGGCTATGCGTCAGCTGGATCAGGATAGTCCTTTTTTCAAGGCGGATCTGTATAAAAAGTATTTTACGCTTGATTATTGTCAAAGTCTTACAGGCGGAGAAAAGTCCTGGTTGGAAGAACATGATGGGATCCGGATCGGATTTCTGAGTAATGATGCGGCAGTATTTTCCCTGGACGAAGAGACTGGAAAACTTACCGGTATGCTGGCAGAATATTTCTCTTATGCCAAAGACTGTCTGGGAAATCAGATACTGGAATTTAATATACAGGAATATGATGAATATGATGAAATGCTTCAAGCTTTACAAGAACGAGAGATTGACATGATTTTTTATGCTGGCAGGAATCCATATTTTGCAGAAAAAAACGGATATACACTTACAAACACAGCCTGGACCTACAGCCTGATGGCGGTAACAGATGAGGAAAAATTTGATGAGAATAAGGTGTATACTGTAGCTGTGCCCAGGGAAAAATATGCCTTAAAACAGCATATTGCATTCAGTTATCCCCAATGGAAGCTTATAGATTGTGATTCGCTTGACGATGCAGCAGATATGGTCATTCATGAAAAAGCAGACTGTTTCCTCATGGGCGCAAGTCAGGCACTAATATATGATAACAGTCAAAATTTCAAGAGTATTCCACTTACATAAACAATGGAGGCATGCTTTGCAGTTAGAAGTGGAGAGGGAACCCTCTTATCAATATTGAATAAAACCTTAAAGGCTATGCCGTCTGACATGCTTACAAGTGCACTTGCTATTTATGACAGTACAGCAGATAAGGTAACATTTTTGGATTTTGTAAAAGACAATATGCTTGCTTTTTTTGCTACGGCAGGATTTTTTGTACTCACTATCATTAGTATTATCCTCGTACTTTTACGGAAGGCAAGGAAAGCAGAAGCTGTCGCAAAGCTTGCTGCAAATGATACACAAAAGCTTAATGACAAGTTGGAAATCGCTCTGAAAAAAGCAGAAGAAGCTAATCTGGCAAAGACTCGTTTCCTTAACAATATGTCACATGACATCCGTACTCCTATGAATGCAATTCTGGGCTATGCACAGCTTATGGAGAATGAACTGAAAGGAAAGGATTTGCCTGAAACTTCAGAACATTAAAAAAAACTTCAGCAGTCAGGAAACCTTCTTCTGTCAATCATAAATAATGTACTTGATATGGCTCGGATTGAGAGCGGAAGGATGGAAATTGATGAGAACTATGGACGGATTGAGGATATCCGGCAGACTCTGTTTGAAATATTTGAGGATGAAGCAAAGAAAAAGAATCTTGCTCTTCATTACACAATAAATGTAGAACATGAAAATATACTGACAGATACTACCAAGGTAAAAGAAATATTTGTCAACATCCTGAGTAATGCCATAAAATATACTCCAGCCGGTGGTTCTGTTATGGTAGATATAGATGAATTACCCTGCGAGGAGCCTGGGTACATGATTGTAAGGACCAGGGTGAGCGATACCGGAATTGGTATGAGCCAGGATTATCTGTCAAAAATTTTCGAAGCATTCACTCGTGAACGAAACACCACGAAGAGCAAAATCACAGGAAGCGGACTTGGAATGTCAATCGTAAAGAAATATGTTGATCTGCTCGGTGGAACAATCGATGTGGAGAGTGAGCTTGGAAAGGGCAGCACTTTTACTGTAACACTGAAACACAGGATAGCGGATGAAAGCTATTATGTAAAAAAACATGCTGAAAATCCAGAATCCTGCAGTGAAATACTTGAGGGAAGGAATATCCTTTTGGCAGAGGACAATGATCTGAATGCAGAGATTGCAGAAGCAATACTTGAGCGTGCAGGTCTTAAAACAGAACGTGTGGAGGATGGTATCCAGTGTGTAAACAGGATAATGCAAATGCCGGTTGGAACATATGATGTGATCCTCATGGATATCCAGATGCCTAAAATGGACGGTTATAAGGCAACACAGGAAATCAGAAATTTACCAGATAAGGACAAGGCGTGTATACCAATCATTGCAATGACAGCAAATGCATTTGAGGAAGATAAGCGGGAGGCTATTGCAGCCGGAATGAATGAACATATAGCAAAGCCAGTCCAGGCTGATAAGCTGCTGTCAATATTATCAGAAGTAATAAGGCAGCAGGAAAAATATTAATTGCATGTTATACTAATGGAGTGCCACTCTGGAAAATTGCATAGGACTTTTTTCTTTAAAGAGCGCTTTAACAATTTAATCTTTGAAAGTACCACGATATAAGAATGGGGAGGATTCCCTCCCCAAAAATATTTTTTCAGAACTTACATAAGTTCCTTTCAGATGCCATGATATGACCGGTATTCCAGGTACATTTCAATCATATTTTTTCTTACTGGAAGGTCTGTTTGTTTGAGAATTTCGCTGATTCCAGTAGCAGAATATCCATTTTTCCATAATAATTCAGCCGCACACTCAATCAGGAGTTGTCTGGATTCTTCACCTTTTTTCATTTCGCATTTCCTCGTTCAGTCTGGAAAACAGATGTGTAAGTGCAAACATAAGCGTTTCATAATGCATGTAATCTAAAGTATTCCTGTCTGCAAGAATTTGAAGACTTGCCGGGAACTCATCATCAGCTTCCCAGAAACGAATGATAATCGGCAAAAAAGGAAAAAGATTTAATTTAAAAGCAACATCTCCTTTTTCCAGTTCCTTTCCGGAAAGTGCTATACAGGCATTACGCAATTCAACGGTTTTTCCGTTAAAAAAGTCAGCGGTATTCTGAAAAAATCCGCTGCTCGTTGAGAGATTTCCTGTTCGGACAGAGGAAAGGCTGTTTATGTTTATAAATTCATGTGACAGATGGCATCTATCCTTTGAATAACATAAAACATCATAAATAGTCATTGCTTCATTGTGATTGGCTTCATGAATTATTTCAAAATCATTATCTGACCACTGAACACTTCCCGTTTTTCGATTAATACGATAGGTACGGTTAATAAAAGTAATATATAACCAGTCAGAATTGTAATCTAATGAATATTTATGTATCATTGTAGCCTGATTATATTGCAGGAAAACATGTGCTGTAGAAATTTTTATTTTATCATAATTAGTCAGAGCTTTCGTCATATACCCCTCCAAGAATATTTTTGTTGTAGTTATTTTAGAATAGACTAATTGGTCTATAAAATCAATGCTTTTTGTGCCATTTTGTTATAGCAGGTCAAAGGAACAATGGCTGTAATGAGGATCAGAGGGATAATAGTAGTAACGAATAATACGCGAGAGTTCTGTAGAGGGTCTGGCGTTAGAGGATTGGATTAAGGAAGTATCTTTTTTGTCTGACTGGTTTTTTTACGGCATTTCCGTTACAATAGAAATATAAAAAATCGCGGAAAGAAGGTGGTCTGAATGCCAGTTAATATCACAGAAGAATTCGTTCGTTTTCTGATGAAGCAAAACGAAGAACAAAGTGCTCGCATTGCTGAGCTTTCTGCTGAGATTACAAGTCTGAACCAGACCATCCGAGAACTGAAAGAGCAGTTAAACAAAAACTCAAAAAACAGTTCCAAGCCACCTTTATCTGACGGACTTAAGAAGCATGATTGTAAAACACAAACAGCACCAGTTATCATTGGAAATAATGTATGGATTGGTGGCGGGGCTATTATTTTACCAGGAGTTACTATCGGAGATAATGTTGTGATTGGAGCAGGCAGTATTGTAACAAAAAGTATTCCCGACAATGTGATTGCTGCAGGCAGTCCTTGCAGAGTGATCCGTAGGAATCAGTAACAAACATGTTTTATCCAGATAAATATATAAGTGGGAGGTATTATGCCTGAAATACGGAAGAAAATTGAATTACTACAGAAAATTGCACATCGATTTAATGAGGCAAATATAGAGTGGGCTTTAGGCGCATCTATGCTGCTGTACTTTAAAGGTATTATTTCAGAATTTCATGATATTGATTTAATGGTCTCTGTTCATGATGCTGAACAGGTCCGAACAATTTTATCAGAAATGGGAGAACTTCACGCACCGGCTTCTGCTTCTGATCCAATGTATCGTACAAAGGTATTCATGGAATTCACCATTGATTCTGTAGATATTGACGTTATGGCTGGATTTTCTATTGTAAGCGAAGGGAAGGTTTATGATTGTTCTCTTGACAAAGAACAAATCGTGGAACGAATGACACTTGGAACAGAAATCGTTCCTTTGCAATCGCTGCGATTATGGTGTAAATACTATCGGCTGATGGGGAGAAACAAAAAAGCTGACATGATTGAAAATAATTGTAAATAAATATAGTATCTGATATATGTAAAAAAGGAAACTGCCTGGAATTATCCGACAGTTTCTTTTTTATTTGCAGAATTGTTGTGGTCAAGCTTTTTTGTAACTGATGTTATTCTAATTCATTTGACATCTTTTCGCTAATAGTATGATAGATTTCCTTTGTCGCTGAATCATTTGCACCATTTACGACCAATATTTTTCCATTTATACTCATGACTACATATGAATGACAGGATGAATGGGTATACCGGATATAATCTCCATAGACATCATTTCTAAAATTTCCCATAGCATATTTAAGATTTCCTAAACCATTGGTTCTATAATCATTCCAGCTCTGAGATGAATTTTCTTCATATGAGATACTGTCAATCTGCGTATAGTCTACTGTATAATCGCTCCAGCCTTGTGCCTCAATAGTAAAATCTTTATCCTCGAAACGAATCTCAATACTTCCCAAAAACAACGTCCATATACCGAATATAATGGTTAAAAT